>JAYRUZ010000122.1:0-5813 GCA_041918795.1 Azonexus sp.
GTATCGGTTGCGGTCGGGGCAACGCTGGCCAGGGCCTGTTGCAGGAGTTCGGTCAGCTGGGCTTTAACGTCTTGGGCCATTGATTTTTGGCGAAAAAAGCAAAAGCGCGATTATACGCTGCCCGGCCTCAGTTCGCCGGATCGAGGATGGCCGACCAGGCGGCGAGCTTGTCCGCGTAGGAGCGGGCGGCATGGGCCGGGCTGGTCGACGGCAGGCGGGAGTAACTCAAGGGCAGCCCACTCAGGCGGGGCAGGACATGCCGGCGAAAACTGGCCTCGGCCGCCCCGCCATTGAAGAAAATCTGGCGAATGCTGCGGTGCACGGCCAAAAATGCCGAAAAATCATTGGCCACCACCGATTCGCCGACGATGGCCGAATCCAGGCTACCTGGCCGGTGGCACTCGGCGATCACATCCCACAAGGCAATGCCGGCGGCTTTCAGTTTTTCCAGACGCTGGGCATAAGGCAACTCCGGCCCGGCGCCGACCAGGTCGCCCATGATGCGCCAGAAGGCGTTGCGCGGATGGGCGTAGTACTGATGCGCCACCAGCGAAGCCGCCCCCGGCATGCTGCCGAGGATCAGCACACGGGCCGCAGCATCCGCCACCGGCGGAAAACCCTGCGCCAGACTCATGCCCGCCGCGGCCTCAACCGGCAATCACGCGGTTCTTGCCGGCGCGCTTGGCCAGGTACATCGCCTTGTCGGCTCGCCGAATGGCATCCGCCCCGGTTTCCTCCGGGCTGAGCTGGGCGACGCCGGCGCTGAAGGTGATGAGCACCTTTTCCTTGCCGGACATGAAGATCGCCTTGGTCAGTTCGCGCTGCAGGCGGATCATGGCCTCGATCCCTTGGTCGGCACTGGTATCCGGCATCAGGATGACGAATTCTTCCCCACCGTAGCGGGCCAGCGTATCGGTCGGCCGCATCGTGTTGCGCGTGATATTGGCCAGATGGATCAGGGCCTGATCGCCGGCTTCATGACCCAGCTCGTCGTTCAGGCGCTTGAAATTATCGACATCCAGCAGCGCGATCGACAAAGGCAGCTCCTGGCGGCGCATGCTGGCAATTTCGCGGGTCAATGCTTCGTCCAGCCCCTTGCGGTTCAAGGCGTCGGTCAGGGGATCGTGCCGCGCCAGCGCACTGGCATTGTCCAGCTCCATATGCAACTGAACCAGTTCGGCTTCGGTCGCCAGCACCCGCTCCTGCAAGGCGCTCAATTCTTCGCGGGACTTGGCCGTTCCCTCTGCCATGGATCGCGTCGCGGCAATGACGTCCTTGAGCAGCGGCGCCAATTCCTCGATGCGTTTCACCTGCTCGATCTGCCGCGCACTGTCTTCGATCCGCCCCTGGAAAGCCGTGCTCGATTCGTTGATATTGGCCAGACGCTGGATGAAGGCAGCCAACATCTGGCGCATTTCTTCCTGCGCCTCGACCGAGCGCTGCTTGGCGACGCTCTGCTTCTCCATGACGTCGCGCAGGCGACGTTCCATTTCGTCGAGGTGGCGCAAGGTAATCGGCGGCGCCACGACGGCGAGCAAGCCGTCCACCTGCCCCTTCAGCCAACTGTCGTCGAGGCTGAGTTCGCCGATATTCTCGATGATCAGGTGCAGCAGATTAAGCAGCGACTCCTTGATTTCAACCTGTTCCTCGGCCGCGAACAGAACCTGATGCGTCAGGCGACCCAGCGCATCCTGCAACTCGGCGGTATCCAGCGCAGGCTGGCGCAAAACCTGGAGCAATTCGCTGGCACTTTCGTCAACCCGCTCGTTTTCATCACCCAGCGCGGGCAACACACCTTCGACAAAGCGCGCCAGGCGCTGGGCGAACTCCACCGGCACGGCCGGCAGAACGATCGGCGCGACCTCGCGCAAGGCCGGCGCCGGCTCCGCTTCGATGAATGCAAGCAAGGCTTCCTGCACCGCCTGCCAGCTACGCTTGCCGATGGCCAGATCAAGTTGTTCGAGGCATTTCTGTTGCTTTTCCCCTTTTGCCACCAGCGCCCCGGCAATCTGCCGCAACGGCGGCTCAGGGAAAGGCGCGGTATTCGGCAGCTTGGCGATTTCGTTGTAGCAGGCCTGATAGTTGACCGGCGTTGGCGGCAGGTGTCGCATCACCAATTGCTTGAATGCCTCGCGGGCAATTTCCGAAGGGTTTTTGGTTTCGCTCATCGACAAGAAGTGGGGCTCGGTTAGCTATCCGAAAATACGAAATCTGTCAGCGCAGTTTAACGCAATGCCGCTTGACTAAGGCAAATCGTTTTACCTTACGCAACATTTTTCGCACATTGTCCCCAAAGGGCAAATCTGCCTGCCACGACGGCAGCGTGCGTGTTAGCATTTCCGTTTTGCTTCGTTGGCCGGAAACCCGGTCTCGCCGTCATCATGCGTCTGCTTCGCCTGCTCAAGATCGCCTCGGTCGCCAGCCGTTTCGGCCTGGACGAGATGGTGCTCGAACACGAGCCGAGCGGCCGCCTGGTCCGCCTGGCCAACGCCCTGCAGTTCTGGCGCGATCTCTCGGCGCCACGTGCCGTTCGCCTGCGTCTGGCGCTTGAAGCCCTCGGCCCCATTTTCGTCAAGTTCGGTCAGGTGCTGTCCACCCGGCGCGACCTGATGCCGCCGGACATCGCCGACGAACTGGCCAAGCTGCAGGACCGCGTACCCCCCTTCGACTCCGGGCTGGCCCTGAAGGAAATCGAGCAGGCCTATGGCCGCCCGGCACACGAAGTCTTTGCCGAATTCGACCCGACACCGGTCGCCTCCGCCTCCATCGCCCAGGTGCATTTCGCCAAGTTGCGCGAGGAAGACGGCGGGCACGAAGTCGCCGTCAAGATTCTGCGCCCCAACATGCTGTCGGTCATCGAGCACGACCTGGCGCTGATGGACAGTTTCGCGCTGCTGCTGGAAAGGCTCTGGTCCGACGGCAAGCGCCTGAAGCCGCGCGAAGTGGTCGCCGAATTCGCCAAATACCTGCGCGACGAACTCGACCTGATGCGCGAAGCGGCCAACGCTTCGCAACTCCGCCGTAACTTCACGGAATCGCCGCTGCTCATCGTGCCCGAGGTGCATTGGGATTTCTGCACCTCGACCGTGATGGTCATGGAGCGCATGCACGGCGTGCCGATCTCGCAGATCGAGCGCCTGCGCAACGAAGGCATCGACCTCAAGAAGCTGTCCGCGGCGGGCGTCGAGATTTTCTTCACGCAGGTCTTCCGCGACGGCTTCTTCCACGCCGACATGCACCCGGGCAACATCTTCGTCGCCCCGGACGGCCGCTACATCGCGCTCGACTTCGGCATCGTCGGCACCTTGACCGATTCCGACAAGAACTACCTGGCGCAGAATTTCCTCGCCTTCTTCCGCCGCGACTACAAGCGCGTCGCCGAAGCGCACATCGAATCCGGCTGGGCGCCGAAAGACACCCGCGTCGACGAGTTCGAGGCCGCCATCCGCGCCGTCTGCGAACCGATTTTCGACCGTCCGCTCAAGGACATCTCCTTCGGCAAGGTATTGCTCCGCCTGTTCCAGACCTCGCGCCGCTTCAACGTCGAAATCCAGCCGCAACTGGTCATGCTGCAGAAGACCCTGCTCAACATCGAAGGGCTCGGCCGCCAGCTCGACCCCGAACTCGACCTGTGGAAAACCGCCAAGCCCTTCCTCGAGCGCTGGATGAGCGAGCAGGTCGGCTGGCGCGGCCTGATCAACACCTTCAAGCACGAAGCACCTTACCTGGCGCGCACCCTCCCGCAACTGCCCCGTCTGGTGCATCAGATGCTCAACCAGCCCCCACGGCCGGACCTGCAGGCCCCCATGGCACAACTGATCGCGGCGCAGCACCAGCAAAACCGCTGGCTGGCGATCATTGCACTGCTGTTGACCCTGCTGCTTGCCAGCGTGTTTTCCTGACGGCATGACTCTGGTCACGCTCGAAGACTTTAGCGAAGAACACCTGGCCGGCTGGTTCGGCGAGGCCGATATCGCCCGCGCCCGGCCTTACGTGGACTTGGTGCACGACCTGAAAATCGAGGACGACAAGATCGGGGCACAGGTTCCCGGCTCGGCCAGCGAGCCCTACCACGTGCAGATCTGCCTGAGCCAAGACCAGAACGGCGAGATGCATCCGCTCAGCCGCTGCACTTGCCAACAGGGCAAGCAATGCCGGCATGTGATCGCCGTGCTGCTGCGCGCCATCGAGGAACGCGAGCCGAAGCCGGCGGCCAGCCTGAGCGCCCTGTCCTGGCTGGAAGATTTGCGCCGTGCCTCGCTCGCCGTGGCCAAGAAAAAAGCCCGCCCGCCGAGTGCCCGACAGCAGTTGTTCTACGTCCTGAAATGGTCGGCCGACCGGCGGCACTTCGGCATCGAAATCCGCAAGGGGAAGTACCCCGACAGCGCCGAGGAATGGTGGAAAATCGACCGCGCCCTCGTCGTACGGCCGCAATTCGCCAGCGACGAGGACATGGAAATCCTGCGCCTGATCTGGGCTGAACGTGGCCAGGCCAGCGGCCTGCGCGCCTTCAGCCTGGGCCACGCGCACGGTGCCGATTTGCTGCAACGAATGGCGGAAACCCGCCGCCTCTATGCCAGCGACGACCTGTCGCTGCCCTTGCATGCCGGCACCACCCGCCCGGCCAGCATCGGCTGGCAAATCGACGGCATGGGGCTGCAGCGCCCTTATTTGAAACCGGAACCTTCGGCCGAACTCACCATCCCGGTCGATCCGCCTTGGTATGTCGACCTGACCGAGGGCGAGGCCGGGCCGCTCGATATCGGCCGCAACCCGGCACTGATCCAGCACCTGTTCTCGCTGCCCCCGCTGTCGGCCGAAGAAGCCGCCCGTGTCGCCGAGGCGCTGTCGGAACAGGCGCCCGATCTCGCCTTGCCCACCGCCGATGTCGCCGCCCGCCTGCGCCTGATCGATGCGCCGCTGCAGCCCGTGCTGCGCCTGGATACGCTATACACCCACGGCTACCAGGCCTGGCGCGGCTACGAGGCAAATGCCAGTGGCGGCCCGGTCGATATCGCCCATATCGTTTTTCGTTACGCCGACGCTGAAATTCACCCCGGCGAGGCGAACGAGTTCGTTACCCTGCCCGATGGCGAAACCATCCGCCTGAAACGTCGCGCCGACGCCGAGCAAAATGCGTTGGCCGAACTGGCACACTGCGGCCTGCAGGCCATCCCCCACGAAGTTCTCTACACCTTCGGCAGCCCGCCCAAAGGTATCTATGGCCTGGCCAGCGAAGCGGCCTGGGTCGCCTTCATGCAGAACACCCTGCCCGAGCTTCAGGCCGCCGGCTGGCACGTCGACTTCCCGGAAGATTTCCGCCACCACCTGGTCGAAGTCGACGGCTGGGAAGCCGAACTCTACGAAGCCGACAACGGCTGGTTCAACCTCGACATGGGCATCATCGTCGAAGGCCAGCGCCTGCCCCTGGCACCGCTGCTGGCCGGCCTGTTCAAGCGCGATCCGCGCTGGCTCGACAGCCTCGAACTGATCCGTATCGCCGATGACGACCCGGTGGAATTGCAGACACCGGCCGGCAAGCGCCTGCGCGTCACTGCCGGGCGCGTCAAGCCGCTGGCCATGACCTTGATCGATCTGTTCGACGGCTTCACCGGCGGCCCCATGCTGCGCCTGTCGCGCTTCGATGCGCCGCGCCTGGCCGCACTGACCGACACCAGCCGCTGGCAGTTCCGTGGCCAGAACGACATCATGGCGCTGGCCGAGCGCCTGCAGTCGGCGCAGGGCATCCGCGACATCGAACCGCCGGCCGGTCTCAAGCTCGAACTGCGCCCGTACCAGAAGGAAGGCCTGGC
>JAYRUZ010000123.1:0-5731 GCA_041918795.1 Azonexus sp.
GACATTCGACGTTCCGGTGCATCCACACTGCCTGATGTATTGCGCATGGTTCCCGGCATCCAGGTCGCCCAAATCGATAGCGGCCGCTATGCGGTGTCTTCGCGGGGATTCAACGGGCGTTTTGCCAACAAGTTGCAGGTACTGGTCGACGGTCGCAGCATCTACCATCCGATTTTTTCCGGCGTTCTCTGGGAAAGCGATGCCATCGCCCTTGACGATATCGAGCGCATAGAAGTCATCCGTGGCCCCGGCGCAGCCATGTGGGGTGCCAACGCCGTCAATGGCGTGATCAACATCATCAGCAAGGATGCGCGCTCGCAGCAGGGCAGCGCAGTCTCCACCGCAATCGGCTCAGAACGCGCCGGTTCGCTCTATGTCAGACAGGGCGGCCAGTTGGGTGAACGAAGCGCATGGAAGATGTCCGCTCAGGGGCGCCATGCCGAACCCTCTCATCTCGCTGAATCTCAGGCTTACGGAGAGGATCGTTTAAACAACGGCGTCATCGATGCGCGATTCGATCACGATTTCACCCATGGCAGAGATTTGAGCATCTGGTTGAATGCCACCAGATCAAGCCTGGGAGACAGCTGGCTCGCCAAACCCAAGTTCGACATGACAGCCGTGCCCTTGCCCTCCTACCAAGGGATGTCCGGCATACCCATCGCCCAGAACTACTCCAGCCAGACACTGATGGGGCGCTACCGCTGGATTTCGGACAACGGCATCGAGTCGACCATTCAAACCGGGATCACCCAGTCCGGCATCGAGGTGGTGAATTTCATCAAGGAAGATCGCAGCACCCTCGACTTTGACTACCAGGGACGCCTTTCCGTCAGTGCGCACGACCTGTTGTGGGGATACGGTCATCGAACGAGTAGCGACGAGATCAACACGCCGACGCCGCTCTATCTCTCGATGGTTAACGCGCGATATACCCAACGCTCAAACGGCATTTTCATTCACGATGACTGGAATCTGATTCACGACACGCTGTCCCTCGGCATTGGGGGACGCTGGGATCACGCCAACCGTGGAGGAAGCACCTTCTCGCCACATGCGACGCTGATGTGGACCCCGACGCGAACCGATACCACGTGGTTGAAATATGCCAGGTCGCCCCGCATTCCGGCTCGTGCCGAACAGGATGTCACGGTTTTCAACGCCGTCAGCTTCAACGCGAGCAGCCCCTATCCCATTTTCGTTCGCAGCCATCCCGGCAATTCGCCGTTGAAACCGGAGCGTAGCGAAGGCGTCGAAATCGGCTATCGCAAACAGTTTTCGGCCAGTCTGAGTGCGGATCTGGCGGCGTTCCGATATCGCTATAAAGACCTTCGTTCCGGGACGATGCTTGGAACCCCTTCCCTACTTACCCTTTCGTCAGGGGTCACTTACGGCGCACTGGTCCAGGATGTGGAAATGTGCAATTGCCAATCGGGATGGATGAACGGCGCCGAAATCAGTGTCGACTGGCTTGCTAGCGCCGCCTGGCGCCTCCAGCTTTCCCTGAGCTGGCTGAAGGCGGACATGAACAACTCCGACGATCTTTCGGTCCAGGGTGACGGCGAAGCCATCGAAAAATCGACACCCAAATACTTCGGTTCCTTGCGCTCCCAGTGGAACATCGACAGCAAGCAACAATTCGATGCCTGGCTGCGGGGATCGGCGGGTTACGAAAGGCTGAATGCCCCGTTCACCGACCATGTCCACATTCCCGGATATCTGACGCTGGACCTTCGTTACGCCTACAAATGGGAGAAAAACCTCGAATTCGCTCTCATTGGGCGCAATCTGGTGGGTGGCCGGCGCATTGAATACGTGTCGGATTACCTTCCTTCGCAAGCCACGGAAATCGTGCCCTCCTATTACTTCGTCGCTCGCTGGAAATACTGACCGCCATGCGTAGCCACCTCCTCAAACGACTTACCGGCTTGCTGCTTGCACTCAGCACAATGCTCCCCAGCAGCCTGTCGTTTGGCGAAGTGGCCTCCGAAAGTCAGTTGAAGGCGGCCTACCTGATCAATTTCCTGAAATACATCGAATGGCCCGTCGCCAAATCGACCGTCACCATCTGCCTGTTCGGTCGCGACAGCCTGGGGCCTTATCTGGCGCCCTATGAGGGACGCAGCATTGCCGGCAAGGAACTGCGCATCCGACGGATCAACAGTCCGGATCAACTCGCCGACTGCCAGGAACTCTTCGTGCCCGATACCGAAGATGCCCGCTTTGCCGCCATCCTGCGCTGGGCCGACAAGCAGGCCATCCTGACGGTCAGCGATGGGGAATACTTTGCCCGCGACGGAGGCAGCATTTCCCTGATCCGGCAGGACGGCCGTCTGCAATTCGACATCAACGCCGAGGCGATGGGTCGCGCCGGTCTCAAACCATCGTCACAGATGATGCGCCTTGCCCGCCAAGTGTTCGGGAGCGTGCGATGACGCTGCGCAACCTGCCCCTGCAGCGCAAGCTGGCACTGATCCTGGCCATCTCGATGACGGTCAGCCTAGTGTTCACCCTGGCATTCTTTACCGTCAACCAGATCGAACACCGGCGCGATGCCAAGTTGATGGAAATCCGCTCGATGGCGGAAATCATCGCCTTCAACGCCAGTGCGGTCGTCGAATTCAAGGACCTGACCGGAGCGGAGCGACTGTTCAACTCACTGGTACGGCATCCGGACATCGATGCGGCCCGAATGGTCAATACAGACCATACTTTCAGCTATGGCTACGATCGGAATGCCGAACTGACGCCCGACCAGGCCAGGCGCGGCGACACGTTTCATCCCTTGGCCAAGGATTACACCGACTTCCTTCATGTCACGACTGTCGTGCCAATTTACACGCCTGATGGCGTGGTCGGATCGGTATCGCTGAGCGCCAACCTGAACCGTGTCTGGCACGACACCCGGCGCGATTCGCTGATTTTCCTGCTCGCCTCGCTGATCGCTTTCCTGTTTGCCCTGCTCATCGCCCGCCGCATGCAGGCGCCGCTGCTCCGGGCGCTCAGTTCGCTGACCGGAACGGCGAAGGATGTGGCCGAATCGAAAAACTATGCCCAACGCGCCACGAAATATAGCGAAGACGAGATCGGGCAATTGGCTGATGCCTTCAACACGATGCTGGAGGAAATTGCCGAACGCGACGGAAAACTGGCCAGACACCGGGCCCTTCTCGAGGAAAGCGTCGAACAACGCACTCACGAACTGCGCCTGGCCAAGGAAGCAGCCGAAGCGGCCAACCGCGCAAAAAGTGC
Organism: Azonexus sp.; assembly: GCA_041918795.1. GTDB lineage: Bacteria > Pseudomonadota > Gammaproteobacteria > Burkholderiales > Rhodocyclaceae > Azonexus. The sequence continues at coordinate 3,253 of JAYRUZ010000123.1, forward strand.
CTTCCTGGCCAATATGAGCCACGAAATTCGCACACCGATGAACGGCATCATCGGCTTTGCCGAATTACTGGCCTCCAGCTCGCTCAACGAACAGCAGCGGACACAGCTCAACATCCTGCGCAGTTCCGCCGATACCCTGCTTCACCTGCTGAACGACATTCTCGATTTTTCGCGCATCGAAGCCGGCGGGTTGCAGCTTGAACAGGCACCGTTCAACCTGCGCGAGACAATTTTCGGCATCGCCTCCATCTTCAGCCCGAACGCCCGCAAGAAAAACCTCGGCCTGTGGTTTGACATCGCACCGGACGTACCGGAACAGCTCATCGGCGACCGCTACCGCCTGGGCCAGATTGTCACCAACCTGGTCAACAACGCCATCAAATTCACCGAGGTCGGTGCGGTTAATGTCGAACTCGCCAGCTCGCGCGACACCACCAGGGGCGCCCGCCTGCTCATTACCGTCAAGGACACGGGGATTGGCATCGATGCGGAAGCCATCGGCGACATCTTTTCGCCTTTCCGCCAGGCCGACAACAGCATGAGCCGGCGCTTCGGCGGCTCCGGACTGGGGCTGGCCATCACCCGCGACCTGGTTGCCCAGATGGGGGGCGAAATCAGCGTGATCAGCGAGCCCGCGGCCGGCACCACCTTCCATCTCGATCTCCCCCTGCAGGTTGCCGCCCTGACCCGCGCCCTGCCGGAATGGATGCCGCAATTACGCGGCAAGCACATCCTCGTCCTGTGCCGCGAAGCCGAGCACGGTGAGCGCTGGCTCGGCATGTTGCGCTGGGCCGGCGTCGATGCCACCTTGTCCGACAGCTACGCCCAAGGCCTGCATCAACTCGGCGAGACCTTACCGGATGCAATTTTGGTCGAGGACGCCATCTGTTGCGACGAGATCGCCAGTATTCATCCAGCCCCGCCCAAGGTGCCGGTCATCGCCATCCACAACCTCACCCCCAGCGAGAGCGAGCCGCCGGAACTGCCGCTCTGGGTCCAGGGCAGCCTGGCCGAACCCTTCGGCGATCTTGCGCTTTGGACAGAACTGGCCCGCATCTTCCATCTTTTCGAAACGGCAGCACCGTCCGAAACGGCTGATAGCGGGGCCAACCTGCGATTCGATGCGCACATCCTGATGGTCGAGGACAACGAGACCAACCGCCTGATCCTCGAACAAATCCTGCTCTCGCTGGGTTGTAGCGTACGCAGTGCGACGAATGGCGTGGAAGCGATGGCTGCCCTCGACGGCGAGACTTTCGACCTGACGCTGATGGACGTGCAGATGCCGATCATGGACGGTCTGACGGCAACCCGCGCCATCCGGCAACAGGAAGCCGCCAGCGGCCGCCCGCACCAGTTGATCGTCGCGCTCACCGCCAACGCCCTGGCCGGTGATCGGGAAGTCTGCCTGCAGGCCGGCATGGACGACTACATCGCCAAGCCGGTCACCATCGGCAGCCTGGCCCAGACCATGGGCCGCTGGCTGCCGTCGAAAAACAGTCATTTTGAGCCGTGCACCGCAGCAACGCCCGAAGAGCCGGCCGAAATGCCGCTGATCGACCTGAGCGAGCTGAAAAGGAGCCTGGGCGACCACTCCGGCCCCATCATCAAGCAGGTTCTAAGCTCCTACCTGAAGGAAGGCTCGGCGCACATCCAGGTGCTCTCCTGCCTGGACGACGAGTGCGATCTCGAACGCCTCACCCGCCTCGTCCACAATCTTAAGAGCTCGAGCGCAGCCATCGGTGCGGCCGCCTTCTCGGCCTTGTGCAAGGAAGCCGAAACAGCGGCGCGCCATGGGGATTTTGCATCGCTGAAATTACTTGCCCCACGCATTGTCGAAGCTTTCGAAGCCATCAACACCGAGGCCAGCACCCTGCTGGCCGCCATGAACTGAACAAGCGACAAGAATATGGAAGCCGCAGCCACCGTATTGGTCATCGACGACGAACCCGTGATGCGCACGATCACGCACTCGATCCTGCAACAAAACGGTTTTGTCGTTCACGCCGCCAACTCCGCGGAAAGCGGCCTGATGCAGATCGACGAAGGCCTGGTGCCGGACATCGTCCTGCTTGATGTGCTGATGCCCGGACTGAACGGTTTTGACACCTGTCGTCTGTTGCGCCGGCAGCAACGCTTCGAATATCTGCCCATCATCATGCTGACCGCACTCGACGACCAGGCGTCGATCGACGAAGCCTACCGCAGCGGCGCTACCGACTTCATCACCAAGCCGCTGAATATCCCGCTGCTGCCGCATCGAATCCGCTATTTGCTGCGTTCGGCCAATGCCTTCAAGGATGTATTCGCCAGCCAGATGACACTGCTCAACACCCAGCAGATCGCCCATCTCGGCAACTGGAGCATGGACATTGAGGGCAACATCGTCACCGCTTCGCCCCAGTACCTTGAGATCATCGGCGAGAATGCCGCCCCCATCCCGGCAGCCAGCCTGCTGCCCCGCGTACACCGTGAAGAC
>JAYRUZ010000124.1:0-5684 GCA_041918795.1 Azonexus sp.
AGCGCGAATGGCTGCAATGTAACCGCCGGGGCCGCCACCGATAACGAGCACGTCAAATTGCTTGGACATGTGTAAACCTTTCAGTATTCAGATGTGCAAAGGCGCCAGCGCCCCTGTGCGGGGAACTGGCGCCGGCAAACGTCAATTAGACGCCGAGCAGCAGGCGGGACGGATCTTCCAGCGCTTCCTTCATGGTCACCAGACCGAGGACGGCTTCGCGGCCGTCGATGATGCGGTGATCGTAGGACATGGCGAGGTAGTTCATCGGACGAACGACGATCTGACCGTTCTCGACCACGGCGCGGTCCTTGGTGGCATGGATGCCGAGGATCGCGGACTGCGGCGGGTTGATGATCGGGGTCGACATCATCGAGCCGAAGATACCGCCGTTGGAGATGGAGAAGGTGCCACCGGAGAGTTCTTCGATGGACAGCTTGCCATCCTTGGCCTTGTTGCCGAATTCGGCGATCTTCTTTTCAATTTCGGCGATGCTGAGCTGATCGGCATTGCGGATGATCGGCACGACCAGACCGCGCGGCGAACCGACGGCGATACCGATGTCGATATAGCCGTGGTAAACGATGTCGTTACCGTCGACCGAAGCGTTGAGGACCGGGAACTTCTGCAGGGCGGCACAGGTAGCCTTGACGAAGAAGCCCATGAAGCCCAGACGAACGCCGTGGGTCTTCTCGAACTTCTCGCCGTATTGCTTGCGCAGGGCCATGACCGGCGCCATGTTCACTTCGTTGAACGTGGTCAGGATGGCGTTGGTCTGCTGGGATTGCAGCAGGCGCTCGGCGATACGGGCACGCAGACGGGTCATCGGCACGCGCTGCTCGGTACGCTCGCCCAGGGCAACGCCCGAAGCCGGCACGGACACGGACGGCGCAGCGGCAGCGGCCGGCGAAGCCGGAATGGCCTTCGGGGCAGCGGCAACAGCATCTTCCTTGGTGACGCGACCGCCACGACCGGAACCGGCGACGTCGCCAGCGGACATACCCTTCTCGTCGAGAATCTTGCGGGCAGCCGGGCTGGCGGTGCCAGCCGGGGCAGCAGCAGCGGCCGGCGCCGGAGCGGCAGCCGGAGCAGCAGCCTTCGGCGCTTCAGCAGCCGGAGCGGCGGCGGAGGCCTGGGCTGCGGTATCGATCTTGGCGATCAATTCGCCCGAAACGACGGTTTCGCCATCACCCTTGATGATCTCGACCAGAACGCCGGCAGCCGGCGACGGCACTTCGAGAACGACCTTGTCGGTTTCGATGTCGATCAGGATTTCATCGCGGGCAACAGCTTCGCCGATTTTCTTTTTCCAGGAAGCGAGCGTGCCTTCAGCGACGGACTCGGACAGCTGGGGAACTTGGACTTCGATAATGCTCATATTGACTCCACTCTGCTCTAGTTATCAGTACTCGATCTTGCCCAGTGCGGACTCGATCAAAGCCTTGGTTTGCTCGTTGTGCTTGGCCAGGTAACCGACGGCCGGCGACGAGGAGGCCGGACGGGAAACCAGCAGCATTTTTTGCTTGGCGCCCAACTGGGTGTCCAGATGGTGACGCGAAGCGATCCAGTACCAGGCACCCTGGTTGCGCGGCTCTTCCTGCGTCCAGACGATTTCGGTGGCCTTCGGATACTTGGCCAGTTCGGCATGCAGCGACTCCTTCGGGAACGGATAGAGCTGTTCCAGACGGACGATGGCGATGTCCTTGATACCCTTTTCGCGACGGGCATTGACCAGATCGTAATAGACCTTGCCGGAGCACAGGATGACGCGCTTGACCTTCTTCGGATCGAGATCGTCGACCTCGCCGATGACGCGCTTGAATTCGCCGTTGGCCAGTTCGTCCAGCGAGGAGCAGGCATCCTTGTGGCGCAGCAACGACTTCGGCGACATGACGATCAGCGGCTTGCGCTGCATGCGAACCGCCTGACGGCGCAGCATGTGGAAAACCTGGGCTGCCGTGGTCGGCATGCAGACTTCCATGTTCATCTCGGCGCACAACTGCATGAAGCGCTCGGGACGGGCGGAAGAGTGCTCCGGACCCTGGCCTTCGTAGCCGTGCGGCAGCAGCATGACCAGACCGCAGGCACGGCCCCACTTCGCTTCGCCGGAGGCGATGAACTGGTCGATCACGACCTGGGCGCCGTTGGCGAAGTCACCGAACTGACCTTCCCAGATCACCAGCTCGTACGGGTTGGCCGAAGCGTAGCCGTAGTCGAAGGCGAGCACGGCCTCTTCCGACAGGACCGAGTCGTAGCACTGGAAGCCGGCCTGCTTTTCCTGCAGGTTCTTCAGCGGATGGTAGGTACCGACATCCCAGCTCGTACGGTTCTGGTCGTGGAAAGCGGCGTGGCGGTGGAAGAAGGTACCGCGACCAACATCCTCACCGGAGATGCGCACACCGTAGCCGGAAACCAGCAACGAGGCGTAGGCCAGGTTCTCGGCCATACCCCAGTCGACAGGCAGCTTGCCCTCGCCCATCGCGGCACGATCCTCGACGATCTTCTTGACGCGGGAGTGCAGCGTGAAACCTTCCGGAATCGAGGTCAGGCGCTGGGCCAGACGCTTCAGTTCCTTGGCCGGCACCGAGGTGTCGACAGTTTCGATGTACTGCTTGGTCAGGTACGGCGTCCAGTCGATGGTATTCGGATGCTTGTAGCCAGCCAGCACCGGGTTGTACAGCAACTCGCCCTTGTCGAGGTGAGCACGGTATTCGGTGATCATCTGGTCCGGACCATCGGCCGCCAGCACGCCTTCGGCGATCAGCTTGTCGCCGTAAAGCTTGCGGGTACCCGGGTGCTTGGCGATGATCTTGTACATCAGCGGCTGGGTGACCATCGGCTCGTCCTGCTCGTTGTGGCCGAGCTTGCGATAGCAGATGATGTCGATCACGACATCCTTCTGGAAGGTCTGGCGATATTCGACAGCCAACTGGGTCACCAGCGCAACGGCTTCAGGATCGTCACCATTGACGTGGAAGATCGGCGCATCGACCATCTTGAAGATGTCGGTACAGTAGTGACCGGAACGGTAGTCGCGCGGGTCGCTGGTAGTGAAGCCAACCTGGTTGTTGACCACGATGTGCAACACGCCGCCGACGCCGTAACCACGGGTCTGGGCGAAGTTGAGCATTTCCTGGTTGACGCCCTGACCAGCGACGGCAGCATCGCCGTGCACCAGGATCGGCATGACCTTGGTCTTGCTGCCTTCGCCGCGGCGAACCTGACGGGCATAGACCGAGCCGGCTACCACCGGGTTGACGATTTCGAGGTGCGACGGGTTGAAAGACAGGGTCAGGTGGCACGCGCCGCCCGGTGTGGCCACATCGGACGAGAAGCCCATGTGGTACTTGACGTCGCCGGCCGACAGATCGCTCTTCTTCTTGCCTTCGAATTCGGCGAAGAGCATCGACGGGGCTTTGCCCAGCGTATTGACCAGCACGTTGAGACGACCGCGGTGGGCCATGCCGACGACAACTTCGTCAACGCCAAGGGCGCCACCGGTGCGGATGGCTTCATCCATGGACACGATCAGCGATTCACCGCCTTCCAGCGAGAAACGCTTCTGGCCCACGTACTTGGTGTGCAGATAGCGCTCCAAGGTCTCGGCCGCAGTCAGGCGCTCGAGAATGCGTTTCTTCTGATCGGCCGAATAGGAGGGGCGCGAACGGATACCTTCGAGGCGCTCTTGCAACCAGCGCTTCTCGTTGTAATCCGTCATGTACATGTACTCGACACCGATGGTGCCGCAGTAGGTCTGCTTCAGTGTCTCGAGGATGTCGCCGAACTTGGCTTCGGCCGGCAGCCCCTTGAGCGAACCGACGCTGAAAGTCTGGTTCAGATCGGCATCGGTGAAACCGTAGAAGGACGGCTCCAACTCGTCGATCTTCGGCCGCGGCAAACGCTTGAGCGGATCGAGATCGGCCCAACGCGTGCCGAGCGAGCGATAAGCCGTGACCAACTGGCCGACAGCAGATTGTTTCTTGTGCTCGCTGGACGAGGATTGCGCCACCGGACGGAAACCGCCGTCCTTGGCCAATTCGGCAAAAGCGGCGATGACCGGGGCGTGTGGTACGTCACGCGCGACATAGCCCGGCATCTGGGCCAGACGATCGAAGTAGTCGCGCCATTCGGCCGGAACCGAGGTCGGGTCGTTCAGGTAGTTTTCGTACAGCTCCTCGACGAACGGCGCATTGCCGCCGAAGTACATGGTGCTGTCGAACAGTTGATTCATCGTTGTCATAGGCGTCCCCTTTTGGGTGTTTTTTTCTCTTGCAGCTTCAATTAGCGAGCCACAAAACTCCGCGAGTAAAAAAGGCGGCCATGCGGCCGCCTTTCTTATCCTTAGCCGCGTTGGGCGAGCGGTACCACGTCGCGCTTGGCGGCGCCGATGTACAGCTGACGCGGGCGACCGATCTTGTATTCCGGATCGGTGATCATTTCTTCCCACTGGGTCATCCAGCCAACGGTACGGGCCAACGCGAAGATGCAGGTGAACATCTCGGTCGGGATGCCGATGGCCTTCTGAACGATACCGGAGTAGAAGTCGACGTTCGGGTAGAGCTTCTTCTCAACAAAGTAGTCGTCTTCGAGAGCAATCTTTTCCAGTTCCATGGCCAGCTTGAACAGGCGATCGTTTTCCAGGCCCAGTTCGGTCAGAACTTCGTTGCAAACCTTGCGCATCAGCTTGGCGCGCGGATCGAAGTTCTTGTAAACACGGTGACCAAAGCCCATCAGCTTGAACGAATCGTTCTTGTCCTTGGCGCGGTTGATGTACTCACCAACGCGGGAAACGTCACCGATTTGCTCCAGCATCTGCAGGCAGGCTTCGTTTGCACCACCGTGTGCCGGGCCCCACAGACAGGCGATACCGGCAGCGATACAGGCGTACGGGTTGGCGCCCGACGAACCGGCCAGACGGACGGTCGAGGTCGAGGCATTCTGCTCATGATCGGCGTGCAGCGTGAAGATGACGTCGAGGGCGCGGACCAGAACCGGGTTCGGCTTGTACTTCTCGCACGGGTTGCCGAACATCATGCGCATGAAGTTGGCGGTGTAGTCGAGATCGTTGTCCGGATACATGAACGGCATGCCGGTGCTGTACTTGTAGGCCATCGCAACGATGGTCGGCATCTTGGCGATCAGGCGGTTGAAGCTGATGTTGCGGTGCTCGGCATCGGAGAAGTCCATCGCATCGTGGTAGAAGGCGGACAGGGCACCAACGACGCCGGTCATGACGGCCATCGGGTGGGCATCACGGCGGAAGCCGGAGTAGAACTTGGTCAGTTGCTCATGCACCATCGTGTGCTTCTTGATGGTGTTTTCGAAATCACTCTTCTGCGAAGCGTTGGGCAGTTCGCCATTCTTCAGCAGATAGGTCACTTCCAGGAAGTTGCAGTTTTCAGCCAGTTGTTCGATCGGATAGCCGCGGTACAGCAACTCGCCCTTGTCGCCATCGATGAAGGTAACCTTGGACTTGCAGCTGGCGGTGGAGAGGAAACCGGAGTCGTAGGTAAACAAACCGGTCTTGCCACCCAGCGTACGAATGTCGACGCAATCGTTGCCATGCGTCGGGGACATGATCGGGAAATCGACGGGAGCCTGTCCATCGATGTTCAAAGTTGCCTTGCGTTCGGTCGTCATGGTTATATCCCTTGTCAGGTGTTGGTTGTCACTGCACTGCCAAAAAA
>JAYRUZ010000125.1:0-5682 GCA_041918795.1 Azonexus sp.
TGCCGGAATTCGGCCTGTCGGCCCAGGGTTATCGCCTGTCCGATGCCCAGGCCCAGGCCATCCTGGAGTTGCGCCTGCAACGCCTGACCGGTCTGGAACAGGACAAGATCGTCGGCGAGTACAAGGAAGTCATGGACAAGATCGTCGATCTGCTCGACATCCTGGCCAAGCCGGAGCGCATCACCGCGATCATCGTCGACGAGCTGAATCAGATCAGCGAACAGTACGGCGATGACCGCAAGTCCGAGATCGTGCTGCACACGCAGGAACTCGGCATTGAAGACCTGATCACGCCGCAGGACATGGTGGTCACGCTGTCGCATGGCGGCTACATCAAGGCTCAGCCGCTGGCCGATTACCGCGCCCAGCGCCGTGGTGGCCGCGGCAAGCAGGCGGCGGCGATCAAGGATGAGGATTTCATCGATCACCTGTTCGTCGCCAATACGCACGACTACATCCTGTGCTTCTCGAACCGCGGCCGTTGCTACTGGCTGAAGGTCTACGAAGCGCCGCAGGGCAGCCGCGTCAGCCGCGGCAAGCCCATCGTCAACCTTTTCCCGCTGGAAGAAGGCGAGAAGATCAACGCGGTGTTGCCGGTCAAGGAATTCGTCGACGACAAGTTCATCTTTATGGCGACCCGCGACGGTACGGTCAAGAAAACCCCGCTGTCCGACTTCTCCAACCCGCGCAAGGCCGGCATCATTGCCGTCGATCTGCTGGATGACGATTACCTGATCGGCGTCGAACTGACCACCGGCCAGAGCGACATCGTGTTGGTGTCCGACGCCGGCAAGGCAGTCTGGTTCGATGAAGAAGACGTCCGCCCGATGGGCCGCGGTGCCCGCGGCGTGCGTGGCATGAAATTGCAGGAAGGTCAGACCGTCATTTCGCTGCTGGTGGCCGAAAGCGATCAGCAGACCGTACTGGTTGCCACCGAAAACGGCTTTGGCAAGCGCACCGTGCTGGCCGATTTCCGCCATTCGGGTCGCGGTACCCAGGGCGTCAAGGCGATTGCCGACTCCGAGCGCAATGGCGTCGTGATCGGCGCCAAGCTGGTCGATGATAACGATGAGGTCATGTTGATCACCACCGGTGGCGTGCTGATCCGCACCCGTGTTTCCGAAATTCGCGGCATGGGCCGCGCCACCCAGGGCGTCACGCTGATCTCGCTGGACGAAGGTGAAAAACTGGCTGGCCTGGAGAAGGTGGCCGAGTCGGTCGTGGAAAATGACGTTTCCGGCGAGTCCACCGCAGCAGAGGGTGAAGTCGAGAACGGTGAGGTGGCCGACAACGAAGGCGGGGAGGCTTGATGAGCCGTATCTGGAATTTCAGCGCCGGTCCGGCCGCTTTGCCGGAGGAAGTTCTCAAGCAAGCGCAGGAAGAACTGCTCGACTGGCACGGCGCTGGCTGCAGCGTGATGGAAATGAGCCATCGCGGCAAGGAATTCACCAGCATCATCGAACAGGCCGAAACTGACCTGCGCGAATTGATGGGCATCCCCGAGCAATACAAGGTGCTTTTCCTGCAGGGCGGGGCGACCCAGCAGTTTGCGCAGATTCCGATGAACCTGCTAGCCGGTCGTTCGGCTGACTACATCGTGACCGGCTCGTGGTCCAAGAAGGCGCTGAAGGAAGCGCAACGCATCGGCAACGTGCGCTGCGCGGCGACCACCGAGGCGAGCCATTTCACCCGCTTGCCGGTGGCCGAGGAAATCAAGCTCGATCCCTTCGCCGCCTACCTGCACGTGTGTACCAACGAAACCATTCACGGTGTCGAAATTCCGGCCGAGCGCATCGCCGATACCGGCGTGCCGCTGGTCGCCGACATGTCGTCGCACATCCTGTCGCGTCCGGTGCCGGTCGAGAAATTCGGCCTGATCTATGCTGGTGCGCAGAAGAATATCGGTCCCTCCGGCCTGACGCTGGTCATCGTGCATCGCGACCTGCTCGGTATGGCGCCGCTGACCATCCCGACCGTGATGGATTACGCCGTGATGGCCGAGAACGGTTCGATGTTGAATACCCCGCCGACCTTCGGCATCTATGTGGCCGGCCTGGTTTTCCAGTGGCTGAAGCGCCAGGGCGGTTTGGCCGGCATGGCTGCGGTGAACGACGAAAAAGCGCGAATTTTGTACGAGGCGATCGACAACTCCGGCGGTTTCTATACCAACCCGGTCGATCCGGACTGCCGTTCGGCCATGAACGTGCCCTTCGTGCTGGCCAATCCGGAGCTTGACGCTGCCTTCCTGGCTGAAACCAAGGCTGCCGGCCTGCTGGCGCTGAAGGGGCACAAGTCGGTCGGCGGCATGCGTGCCTCGATCTACAACGCCGTGCCGCTGGCAGGCGTGCAGGCCTTGGTCGCATTCATGAACGATTTCGCCAAACGCAACGGGTAAGAGTATGAGCGACGAGTTGCAGAAGGCCCTGGCCGGCGTCCGGAATGACATCGATCGTATCGACGGCGAATTGCTCAAGCTGCTCAACGAGCGCGCCCGCTGCGCGCAGCGGGTCGGCGAAATCAAGGCGGAGTTCGGCGATGCCGGCTTCATCTACCGTCCGGAGCGCGAGGCGCAGGTATTGCGTCGCCTGCAGGAAGTCAATCCCGGCCCGCTGTTGAACGAGAACATCACGTTCTTCTTCCGCGAAGTCATGTCGGCCTGTCTGTCGCTCGAACAGCCGCTCGGCATTGCCTTCCTCGGCCCGCTCGGTACTTTCTCGGAGTCGGCGGCGACCAAGCATTTTGGCCATGCCGGCCGGCTGTTGCCGCAGGCTTCGATCGACGATGTGTTCCGCGAAGTCGAGTCCGGCCATGCGCACTACGCGGTCGTTCCGGTCGAAAATTCGACCGAAGGGGCGGTCGGCCGGACGATGGATCTGCTGTTGTCCACACCGCTGAAGATTTGCGGCGAGGTTGTGCTGCGTATTCACCAGAACCTGTTGTCGCGCGAAACGGATTTTGCACAGATCACCAAGGTCTATTCCCATGCCCAGTCGCTGGCCCAGTGCCACGAATGGCTGAACCGCATGCTGCCGCACGCGCAGCGCATTTCGGTCGGCAGCAATGCCCAGGCGGCTCAGAAGGCTTCCGAGGAACCCGGTACTGCCGCCATTGCCGGCGAAGCGGCCGCAGCGCGCTACGACCTGCCGAAACTGGTCGAGAATATCGAAGACGAGCCGAACAATACGACGCGATTCCTGGTCCTTGGCCGTTACGATGCCGGCGTTTCGGGGCGCGACAAGACGTCATTGATCATGTCGGCCCCCAATCGTACCGGTGCATTGCACGAGTTGCTGCTGCCCTTGTCGACCGCGGGCGTCTCGATGAGCCGCCTGGAGTCCCGTCCGGCCCGCAATGCCCTGTGGGAATATGTCTTTTACGTGGACATCGAGGGGCATCGCGAGGATGCCGCCGTCAAGGCTGCCATTGAACAGCTGGCGGCGCGGGCTGCCTATTTGAAGATTCTCGGCTCCTATCCGGTCGCCGTTTACTAAGGAAATCCCATGAGTCTTGTTGAACAGGCCCTTTCCTACGTTCGCGCCATTTCAGCCTACCAGCCGGGCAAGCCGATCACCGAACTGGCCCGCGAAATGGGCATTCCGGTCGACAGCATCGTCAAACTCGCCTCGAACGAGAACCCGTTGGGCATGAGCCCGAAGGCCAAGCAGGCGGTGCAGGCGGCGATCGACGGCATCGAGCGTTATCCGGATCAGTTCGAGTTGATCGCCAAGCTGGCCCAGCGCTGCGGCGTGGCGCAGGAGCAGATCGTGCTCGGCAACGGCTCGAACGACGTGCTCGATCTGGTTGCCCGCGTCTTCCTGGCGCCGGGGCGTTCCGCGGTTTTCGCCCAGCACGCCTTCGCGGTCTATCCGCTGGCCACGCTGTCTACCGGCGCCGAACTGATCACGACGCCGGCCAAGAACTATGGGCATGACCTGGCGGCGATGCTGGCCGCCATTCGTCCGGATACGCGCGTCGTCTGGATCGCCAACCCGAACAACCCGACGGGCAACTTCCTGCCTTATGCCGAAGTCCGCGCTTTCCTCGAGAAAGTGCCGGCTGATGTCGTGGTCGTTCTGGACGAGGCTTATAACGAATACATTCCGCCGGCTGAGCGCGTCGATACCGCGGCTTGGGTCAAGGAATTCCCGAACCTCGTGGTTTGCCGGACCTTCTCCAAGATCTTTGGCCTGGCCGGTCTGCGTGTTGGCTATGCGCTGGCCTCGGCCGAGGTGGCCGGCTTGATCAACCGTGTGCGCCAGCCGTTCAACGTGAACAATCTGGCGCTGGCGGCTGCAGCGGCGGCGCTCGATGACGAGGAATTCGTCTCGGCCAGCTACGAGCTGAATCGTCGGGGAATGGCGCAGCTTGTCGGCGGTCTGAAAAAACTTGGCTTTGAGCATATTCCGTCCTGCGGTAATTTTGTTACGTTTCGCGCGGGCGATGCTGGCAGCGTCAATCAGAAGTTGTTGCAGCAGGGCGTCATCGTGCGCCCGATCGGCGGCTATGGCTTGCCCGAGTGGCTGCGCGTCACGATCGGTACCGAAGCGGAGAATGCCCGCTTCCTGGAAGCGCTGGCCAAGGCCCTGTAAATGCCGGAGTTCGGCAAGATCATCGTCTTCGGCACCGGCCTGATCGGCGGCTCCTTCGCGCTGGCCTTGAAGGAAGCCGAGGCGGTGGAGGAGGTGGTCGGCTTCGGCCGCACACCGTCCACTTTGCGTACGGCACAGGAACTCGGCGTGATCGACCGGGCCGGGATCAATCCGATCCATGAAATCGGTGATGCCGACATCGTGCTGGTGGCGACGCCGGTGGCACAGATGCCGGAAATCTTCGCGCGCATTGCGCCGTATCTCGGGCCGAACACCATCGTCACCGACGGCGGCTCGACCAAGGGTGATGTGGTGGCGGCGGCGCGGGCGGCCTTTGGTGACAAGGTCGGGCAGTTCGTGCCGGCGCATCCCATCGCCGGGGCAGAGAATAGCGGCCCAGGGGCGGCGCGCTGGGATCTCTATCAGGGCAAGAAAGTCGTCGTGACCCCGTTGCCGGAAAACAACGACGACGCGCTCGATCACGTCAAGCGTGCCTGGTCGCGTTGCGGTGCCGATATCTATGAATTGACGCCGGAGATGCACGATCGCGTGTTCGCGGCGGTCAGTCATCTGCCGCATCTGCTGTCGTTTGCGCTGGTGCACGATCTGGCTGTGCGTGACGATGCGGATCTGTTCTTTACCTTCGCCGCTTCGGGTTTCCGCGATTTCACCCGTATCGCGGCCAGTCATCCCGAGATGTGGCGCGATATCTGTCTGGCCAACCGTGAGGCTTTGCTCGGTGAACTCGATAGCTACCGGGCCCAACTCGACGAACTGCGCACGGCGCTGGCGCACGCCGATGGCGCGCGTCTGGAAGAGATATTCGGCATTGCGCGTCAGGCGCGGCGCGAATGGGCCGGAGAAGCCTGATGTCGCGGCTGCTCGGTGCATTGTTGCTAAGCCTGGCATTGCTTGGCCCCGGGCAGGTTCTGGCGGCAGTTGAGGGCGTTCCGGAAATCCTGTTGGCCAACGTCTATCGTGGGCAGGTCGATGTCAGCCGCTATCTGGTCAGCGAAAAACTGGACGGCGTCCGCGCCATCTGGGACGGCCAGACCCTGCGTTTCCGCAGTGGCCGGACAATCCATGCGCCGGC
>JAYRUZ010000126.1:0-5615 GCA_041918795.1 Azonexus sp.
TGCAGATCTGCATGAACATGAGCGCCATCGAGAACGTCATGGTCGGCGCCCACCTGCGGCTGGATCGCAATCTGGTCAAGGCGGCCCTGCGCTTCCCCGGCCTGCGCAAGCGCGATCGCGAACTGCGTGACGAAGCCGCACAGCTGATGGATTTTGTCGGTTTGGGCGAGTACACCGCAGCACGGGCCGATGCGATGTCCTACGGCGCCTTGAAGCGTCTGGAAATCGCCCGTGCCCTGGCCATGAAGCCGCGCCTGATCTTCCTTGACGAACCGGCGGCCGGCCTCAATCCGAAGGAGACCATCGAGGTCGACCACCTGGTCCGCAAGATCGCCGATTCCGGCGTGACGGTGGTGCTGGTCGAACACGACATGAAGATGGTCATGAACCTGTCGGACCGCATTCTCGTTCTGGACTACGGCAAGAAACTGGCCGAAGGCAGCGGTGAGGAAATCCGCAAGAACCCCGATGTGATCGCCGCCTACCTCGGCGCCCACGCATAAGAGGAGAACCGCATGGAATCCCTACGCATCATTACCGAAGAGCACCAGAACCTGTGGCGCATCGCCACCACGCTCGACATGGTGGCCGACGAAATCGACGCCGGCGGCAAGGTCGAGCCTCCCTTCTTCACGTCGGTGTTCGACTATATCGAGCAGTTCATGGACCGCGCCCACCACGCCAAGGAGGACGAATTTCTCTTCCGCCTGCTGCGCGAGCGCTCGACCGAAGCGGCGGCCATTCTCGACCGCCTCCAGATTGAACACCGCAACGGCCCGGAAAACCTAAAGGACCTGCGCGCCAAGCTGGCCGCCACGGCTGGCGGCGGCGAGGCCAATCCGGCTTTCACCACCGCCCTGCGCAACTACACCGGGGCCATCAAGAACCACATCCGCAGCGAGGAAAAGGACGCCATGCCCCTCGCCCGCGAGGTGCTGACCGCCGACGACTGGGCCGAGATCGACCGCGCCTTCCTCGACAACGACGATCCGCTGTTCGGCGGTAAGGCCCGCGCCGAGTTCCGCGAACTCTTCCACCGTATCGCCAGCCTCGCCCCCGAATCCATCGGCCTCGGCGCCCACAGCGCCGGCGAACTGCAACCCGGGGCCGGCCCCGCCGGTGGCGACGTGTTGCTGTCGGTCAAGGGCATGGAAAGTTGTTACGGCCGCATCAAGGCATTGAAGGGCATCGACCTCGAAGTGCGCAAGGGCGAGCTGGTGGCGCTGGTTGGAGCCAACGGCGCCGGCAAGACCACCTTCCTGCGCACCCTTTCCGGTGTGCAGCCGATGAGCGCCGGCCGTATCGTGTTCGACGGCGAGGACATCTCGAAACTGCGCGCCGACCTGCGCATGCGCCGCGGCATCTGCCAGAGTCCGGAAGGCCGCCAGGTCTTCGGCCCGCTGAGTATCGAGGACAACCTGCGTCTCGGCGCCTACACGCAGCCCAAGCATCAGGTGGCCGAGGACATGGAAAAAATCTACGCCATGTTCCCCATTCTCAAGGAAAAGCGCCACCTGCCGGCCGGTACGCTGTCCGGCGGGCAGCAGCAGATGCTGGCCATCGGCCGCGCCCTGATGGGCCGCCCGAAGATGCTGCTGCTCGACGAACCGTCGATGGGCCTGGCACCGCTGCTGGTCGAGGAAGTATTCAACGTGGTCAAGACGCTGAAGAGCCAGGGCATGACCATCTTCCTGGTCGAGCAGAATGCCTTCGCCGCGCTGGCCATCGCCGATCGCGGCTACGTCCTGGAGACGGGCTCGATCACCCTGACCGGCAGCGGGCAGGAACTGATCAGCAACGAGCAGGTGCGGGCGGCTTACCTGGGGATGTAAGCGCCCGGCTTCCTTCGATGACGAGCCATGTCAGTGAAAATCACCTCTGCAGCAGGCCATCCAGGGCTGCGATCATCTGATCGATTTCTTCGTAGCTGACATTGAGGGCCGGCATGAAACGCAGCAGGTTGGGGCGCGGCGCATTGAGCAACAGGCCGACCGGACTCAGGGCCAGGGCTTTTTGCACGATTTCCGGGCCGCGCTCGTCGTCGAGGATCAAGGCACGCAACAGACCGGAGCCGCGCTCGCCCTTCAAGCCATGCCTGGCCGAAAGTTCGAGCAAACGCTTGGCCAGGTAGGCCCCCCTGGCCTCGACTTCGCCCAGGAAACCCGGGGCCAGCATGCGCTTGATCACGGCAACTCCAACCGCCGTCATCAGCGGGTTGCCGTTGTAGGTACCGCCCTGGTCGCCGGGCACAAAGCAACAGATCGCCTCGCGGGCCAGCAGGGCGGCCAGCGGCACACCGCCGCCTATGCCCTTGCCCAGCGTCATGATGTCCGGCGTGATGCCCGCGTGTTCGTGAGCGAACAGCTTGCCGGTACGACCGACACCCGTCTGGACCTCGTCGACGATGAGCAGGATGCCGCGTGCTTCGGTCAGCGCGCGCAGGTCCTTGAGGAATTCCAGGTCGGCCGGGATCACGCCGCCCTCGCCCTGCACCGGTTCGAGCATCACCGCCACGGTCTGCGGACCGATCAAGGCCTCAACCGAAGCGATATCGTTGTAGATCGCCTTCGGGAAGCCGGACACCTGCGGGGCGAAGATGGTGTCCCAACCGGCCTTGCCGGAGGCCGACATGGTGGCCAGCGTGCGGCCGTGGAACGAGTGGCCGAAGGTGATGATTTCGAAAGCGCCGTCACGGTTCAGTTGCCCCCACTTGCGGGCCAGCTTGATCGCACCTTCATTGGCCTCGGCGCCGGTGTTGGCGAAGAAGACGCGGTCGAAGCAGGAGTTGGCAGTGAGCAGGCCGGCCAGTTCAACCATCGGGCCGTTGTAGAAGGCCGGGCTGGGATTCAGCAGCTTGCCGGCCTGTGCGGTCAGCGCGGCAGTGATTTCCGGCGGGCAATGGCCCAGACAATTGACCGCCCAGCCCTGGATAAAATCGAGATAGCGCTTGCCCTGATGGTCGTAGAGCCAGGAACCCTCGCCACGCTCGAAGACGAGATCGGGCCGGTTGGTGATGGTCATCAGGGAATCCGTGGAATATGCGCCGTATTGCATGAGGGGCTCCGAAAAAGCGGGAAAACGTAAAGTATAGGATCAGGAAAGACCAGCGATTATGTCAGCCGGCGTTTTTCCTGACAGAAGGTGATCGCTGTTTTGTCACCCAACAACGATGGCATCGTTGGACGGTGAGACTGGCGGCCGCCTGATGCAAGGCCGTCTCCGTCAAGCAAACCGACATCCGACCGGAAAACGGCCAGTAATGAATCCGGAGTGCACGAGCATCACCGCTGCGGTGCACCGGGCAAAACAGGCAAAAAACAAATTCAGGGCTTGTCGAGCCAGAACAGCGAGGTGATGGTCTTGGCATCGGTGATCCGCCCGTCCCACACCGCTTGTCTGGCTTCGTCCGGCGACAACTCGACCACTTCGAGAAACTCGTTGTGATCAAGCTGTTTTTCACCGGCCAGCTTCAAGCCACGGGCGGCGAAAATCTCGATGCGCTCGTCGGAATAACCGATGCACGGATGCATCACGCCGAGGTATTCCCAATTGCTGGCCGTGTAGCCGGTTTCCTCGAGCAACTCGCGTTGCGCCGTATCGATGATGGCCTCGCCCGGATCGATCTTGCCGGCCGGCAATTCGAGAAAGACTCGGCGCAACGGGTAACGGAACTGGCGTTCGAACAGCAGCTTGCCATTGTCGAGAAAGGCCAGTATGACCACTGCACCGGGATGCGTGATGTATTCGCGTATCGACTCCTTGCCGTCCGGCAGCAGCACCCGATCCTTGCGCACGTGCAGCAGGTGTCCCGTGAACACGGTTTCGCTGGCAATCTCGGATTCGATCAGATGTTGGTCGTGCGACATGGCGGAATCTCCAAATGAAAACGCCCCGACTGGCGGGGCGTTTTTAAATATGGGCTCGACTTAGAGCGAACGCAGCAGCGCGTAGGCGCAGAGCGACATGATGATCTGCGGCTTGAGGCCGAGCAGCGCAACGGCCAGGCCGTTCGCCGAAATCATGGCCCGCATGCCAAGCGGAGCGGCAATCGGGGTTTCATCGACCGGCTCATCGAAGTACATGATCTTGACGACGCGCAGGTAGTAGAAGGCACCGATCAGCGAGAACAGCACGGCAACGATGGCCAGCCAGATATAACCGGCAGCGACAACCGCCTGCAGCACCGAGAACTTGGCGAAGAAGCCGATGAAGAACGGCACACCGGCCATCGAGAACATCAACATCAGCATGACGCCGGCGAACCACGGGGAGCGCTTGTTCAGGCCCTTGTAATCGTCGAGGTTCTCGGCCTCGAAACCGGCCCGTGCCATCAGCAGGATGATGCCGAAAGAGCCGGTGGTCATCAGCACGTAGGCAATGACGTAGAACATCGAGGAGCTGTAGGCGTTCAGCGCGTAGCGTGCATCGCCACCGACCACGCCGGTCACGATACCGAGCAGCATGAAACCCATATGCGAAATCGCGGAGTAAGCCAGCATGCGCTTCAGGTTGGTCTGGGCAATGGCTGCCAGGTTACCGATGGCCATGGACAGTACCGACAGGATGATCAGCATCTGCTGCCAATCCTGGGCCATGGTGATCAGGCCATTGACCAGCAGACGCATGACGATGGCGAAAGCGGCCAGCTTCGGCGCGGAACCGATGAACAGCGTGACCGACGTCGGGGCACCGTGATAGACGTCCGGAATCCACATGTGGAATGGGACGACACCCAGTTTGAAGGCCAGACCGCCAATCAGGAAGACCAGACCGAAGACCAGAACGGTCTTGTTGACGCCACCGGCCATCAAACGCTCGCCGACACCGGTGATTTCCAGCGTACCGGTCGCACCGTAGATCATCGACATGCCGTAGAGCAGCAGACCGGAAGCCAGCGCGCCAAGCACGAAGTACTTCATGGCCGCTTCGGTCGAGGTCACCGAGTCACGGTTCATCGCCACCATCGCATAGAGCGACAGCGAGAGCAGTTCGAGACCGACATAGACCGTCAGGAAATGGTTGGCCGAAATCATGACCATCATGCCGAGGGTCGCAAACAGCGCCAGCACGTAGTACTCGCCCTTGTTCATCGTCTCGCGGTCGGCCACGTAGCCACGCGAGTAGAGCATGACGACGGAAACAGCGATGTACAGCATCAGCTTCAGCACGTCGGCCATCGCATCATGCACGTACATGTTGCTGAAGGTGTAAACCGTCTGCGAGACCGCTTCCAGGCCCTGGCCGTTGTCGAAGAAAATCGCCGAAACGTACGGTGCACCGCGCCAGACGACCAGGGTCAGCAAGGTAACCTGGGTCAGGCCGTAGGTAACGGTACGGCGGGCATCCTTGACGAAGACGTCAACCATGAGAATCGCCAGCGCCATGAACGCCAGGAAAAGCTCTGGAGCGGCGGGCAGGAGATCGGGGACAACGAAATTGTCGAACATGTCGGCTACCGTTTATTGAATCTTGCTGATATTGACGTGGTTCAGCAGCTCGTTAACCGAGGCATGCATCACTTCGGTGAAAGGCTGCGGATACACACCCATCCACAGCGTGCAGATTGCCAGCACAGCCAGGATCAGGAATTCGCGCTTGTTGATGTCGGTCAGTTC
>JAYRUZ010000127.1:0-5607 GCA_041918795.1 Azonexus sp.
CGGCAAGATTTCGGACATGATCAAGAACTGCCTGCGTTGCGGCAAGTGCAAGCCGGTCTGCTCGACCCACGTGCCGCGCGCCAACCTGCTCTACAGCCCGCGCAACAAGATTCTCGGCACCTCGCTGCTGGTTGAGGCCTTCCTGTACGAGGAACAGACGCGGCGTGGTATTTCACTCAAGCATTTCGACGAATTCAACGACGTGGCCGACCATTGCACGGTTTGCCACCGCTGCGTGAAGCCCTGCCCGGTCGATATCGACTTTGGTGACGTTTCAGTCGCCATGCGCAACTTCCTGCGCAAGCAGGAAAAGAAACGCTTCAGCCCCGGCACGGCCGCGTCGATGGCCTTCCTGAGCCTGAAGGATCCGGCCACCGTCAAGCTGATGCGCGGTGTGATGATGGACTTTGGCTTCAAGGCGCAGCGCCTGGCGCACAAGGCGGTGAAGGCGGTCGGCCTGATCAAGGACACCCGCGCCCACCCGCCGGCCAGCGTCGGCGCGCCGTCGGTCAAGACGCAGATCATTCACTTCATGAACCGGCCGATGCCGGGCAACCTGCCGAAGCGCACCTCGCGTGGCCTGCTCGATATCGAGGACGACAAGGTCATCCCGGTTATCCGTAATCCGAAGAAAACGACCGAGGAGTCGGAAGCCGTGTTCTACTTCCCGGGCTGCGGCTCCGAGCGTTTGTTCTCGCAGGTGGGTCTGGCGACGCAGGCCATGCTCTACGAAACCGGTGCGACCACCGTGTTACCGCCGGGCTACCTGTGTTGCGGCTATCCGCAGACGGCCTCGGGCGACGAGGACAAAGGCCAGAAGATCACCACCGACAACCGCGTGCTTTTCCACCGGGTCGCCAACACGCTGAATTACCTCGATATCAAGACGGTCATTGTTTCATGTGGAACATGCATGGATCAGTTGCAGAAATACCAGTTCGAGAAGATCTTCCCGGGCTGCCGCCTGCTCGACATCCACGAATACCTGATGGAAAAGGGCGTCAAGCTGGAAGGCGTGACCGGTACGCGTTACATGTACCACGACCCTTGCCACACGCCGATGAAGGCCTACAACCCCTTGGCCGTGACCAAGAAGCTGATGGGCCAGGACGTGCCGCTGAATGACCGCTGCTGCGGCGATTCGGGTTCCTTCGCCTATTCGCGTCCGGATATCGCCACCCAGGTCAAGTTCCGCAAGCAACAGGAAATCGAGCAGGGAGCGGAGAAATTGCGCGCCGACGGCTTTGCCGGCGACGTCAAGATTCTCACCTCCTGCCCGGCCTGTTTGCAGGGCCTGTCGCGCTACGACGACGATGCCGACACCAAGGCAGATTACATCGTGGTTGAAATGGCCAAGCACCTGCTCGGCGAGAACTGGATGGCCGACTACGTTGGCAAGGCGAACAACGGCGGTATCGAGCGCGTCCTGCTCTGATTTTTTGCCGTTTTGGCCGGTGCACCGCAGCACTCCCTTTTGACCAGGGAGTCTTGCGGTATTCGGGTTCCGGTGTAATCCTGTCGGAATAAAGGAGCCGAATCGTGTCCACCGTCGAGCCGAACTGCGAACTCTGCCGCCAGCCGGGCGGCACCCTCCTCTGGCAATCGCCATCCTGTCGCGTCATCCGCGTCAACGACGCGGCCTATCCGGGCTTCTGCCGGGTCGTATGGACAACGCATGTACGCGAAATGACCGATCTGTCGCCGGCCGAGCGCAGCGAACTGATGCGCGTCGTTTTTGCCGTCGAGTCGGTGGTGCGCGCGCAATTCAAACCCCTTAAGATCAATCTGGCCAGCTTCGGCAATGTCGTGCCGCACCTTCACTGGCACGTCATCCCGCGCTGGAGCGATGATCGCCATTTCCCCGAACCGATCTGGGGCAAGCAACAAAGAGAGGGGCTCGCTGAACGCGCCGAGGTCAGCGACGAAAAGCTGGCAGACGCTTTGGCGGCTGAGCTGAATAACCATTAACTGGGCAGAAGCAGGATGAGCAACGACACCGTACAAGCACCGCTGGTCTTCTCCGACATGCAGGCCGGGATGGATTATCTGAACTCGCTGCCGCTGGCCAACCCGCTGGTCGCCGAGCAGAAACTGATGCTATTCCTCGATGCATTACTGGCTAGTCCGCCAGATCCAGGGGTTCTGCTGCGCCTGCTCGAGCAGGCTCGGGTGCCGCTCGCTTTCGTCGAGGACGAAATGGCCCGGCGCTACCACAACCGTGCTTTACCGCTGGGCGATGAGGAAGAAAGCTACTTCCTGCAAGTGGTGAGCGCCTGGCGCAAGATGGGCAAGGCCTATGCGTTGTGTGCTCGCCTGGAAGAGCCCGATACCGATAATCCCCAGTATTCGGTGCTGGTGGCTACCATCCTGCATCGTTGCCTGTACTACACGGGAATGGTGATCGTCGAACACTATCGCGCTCGCCGTGAACTACCGCCCGGTGTCTGGCTCGACCTGCACGGTTTCTATGAAACCGCGGAAGAATGGGGCGTTTCCTACACGCCGGTTGAAGATACGCTGGAAAATAGCCTGCAGGCGACGCACTGCACGGCCGCCTATGCGACCGTATTGCTGCTCGACCTGGCCAGCCCTTACAGCAACAGCGTGCGTGACCTCGGCCTGATCCGGCGCTGGGCCGGCATGTGGTCACCGCTGGTGGCTGTCCGCCGTCTGGAAGAGGAATTCGAGGTCCCGGCTTACATGGTCAATCTAATGAAGGATGCGCCGATGCATCCTGCTGCCGTCGCCGAGGAGCCGGGGGACGATGCGCGTCGCCTCGATACAGCACGTTTGGCACTACAGATTGATCACATGCTGTCGCAACTCCGCCTGCACATTACACCCACGCAATTGGGCTTGGGTGAGATCACCTCGGGGCAGGCGGGGACGCTACTCAGTCATCTCTCTCGTCCGTGGTCACAATTGGCCTCGCCTCGCCGCTTCCGTCGCTTTGCCAGCAGCGGCAAAGCCCGCGTGGCCATCGGCTTTGAAGCGATGCATTACTGCGTGACGGGTGAAGAGTTCGTGCAGCCTGATTCGGCTTCGGCCTATTCGCGCAACGAGTTCGATCAGTTGTTCACTTTTCGCGACCGCGTCGATCCGGGAATGGCCCTCAATATCAAGCCGCAGCTCAGTTTTCCGGTCGACGAATGGGAGGTCATCAACCACTCGGCCAATGGCTTCCGGCTGGGCCGCAGCGCCGCCGGACAACGTATTTCGCATGGCCAATTGCTGGTGCTCTGCCCGCATGATGGCGAACATTTCCTGCTGGCCCAGGTGTGCTGGTTGATGCAGGAACAGCAGGGCGGCCTGATTGCCGGTGTCGCCATGCTGCCCGGTATGCCCAAGGGCATCGGCATCAGACCCTTGGCCAACGGTACGCCGACCGCAGATCGCTTTGTGCGGGCATTTCAATTGCCCGGCGTGCCGGCAATCAAAGAAGAGGATTCTGTCGTCCTGCCGGCAGGTATGTATCAAGCGAGCCGAGTCCTGGAGGTCTTTTCGGCCGAAGGGGTGACGCAACTGCGCATGAATCATGTCTTGCAAAGAGGCAGCGATTTCGATCGGGTGAGCTATCAACGGGTTTGATCCAGTTCGCGTCGGGCACTGGCAGAGTACGGTAAACTAGCTGCCTTGCTGAGGAGGACACATGGCCGGCATCGAACCGAACACACCGATTCCCGTCGAAATCAAGCTGCACCAGAAATCACGCTTCCTAGAACTGATCTATGAGGGCGCTCAATCCTATCGACTCGACTTCGAGTACCTGCGCGTCTATACCCCCTCGGCGGAAGCACGTGGCCATGGACCCGGCCAGGAAACCCTGCAGACCGGGAAGCGCAATGTCGATCTGGTCGGTATCGAGCCGGTAGGTACCTATGCACTGAAGTTGGTCTTTTCCGACGGGCACGACAGCGGCCTTTATTCCTGGGATATTTTGTACAACCTTGCAGCGCATCGCGACGAACTGTGGCAGGAGTATCTGGCCCAGATCGAAGGCCAGGGCCTTTCGCGCGATATCGATACTACCAGCCGTCCGGCGACGGGTGGTAGCTGCGGACATCATCACTGACATCATGAGCGAAAATTCCAAGACACATTTTGGCTACGAAACGGTCGCCGAGCAGGAGAAGTCCCGGCGGGTAGCCGACGTCTTCGATTCGGTGGCCAGCCGCTACGATCTGATGAACGACCTGATGTCAGGCGGGATGCATCGATTGTGGAAGGCCTTCACCATCCAGCGCAGCGGCGTCCGTGAAGGATCGCGTGTGCTCGATGTGGCGGGTGGAACCGGTGACTTGTCGCTGGCTTTTGCCAAGAAGGCCGGTAAAAGCGGGCAGGTCTGGCTGACCGATATCAACAACGCCATGTTGGCGCGTGGGCGTGATCGCCTGCTCGACAAGGGCTACATGCTGCCGGTCGCCCAGTGCGATGCCGAGAAACTGCCCTTCCCCAACGATTGGTTCGACTGCGTTACCGTGGCTTTCGGCTTGCGTAACATGACGCACAAGGATGCGGCGCTGAAGGAAATGCAGCGGGTGCTTCGTCCCGGGGGCCGTTTGCTGGTATTGGAGTTCTCGCACGTCTGGAAGCCATTGGCACCGGTCTATGACTTCTATTCCTTCCAGGTGATCCCGCGGATCGGCAAGCTGGTGACGAATGATTCCGATAGCTATCGCTACCTGTCCGAGTCTATCCGCATGCACCCCGGCCAGGAAGAGTTGAAGGCGATGATGAAGAGTGCCGGCCTGGAGAATGTCGAGTATTTCAACCTGGCACTCGGGGTCGTTGCCCTGCATCGCGGCTACAAGTTCTAAGGCCCTCTCTGACGATGTCGATTCCCAGCCTGCTGCTGATCAAGGCCTTGAACCACCTGGCCCGTCATGAGCGCTGGATCGCCGAGCGCTTGCGGGCGTTTTCAGGTGGCCAGGTTGGGATCACTCTCGGCGGGCTTGAGCTGGGGCTATCGATTGATGCGGAAGGCCGATTTGCCGCCCGCAATCCGGCACAGCCGGTGACCGTCAGCATTAATCTGCCAGAGAATGCAGCGGCCATCGCCTTATCGGATCCAGCGCGGATATTCGCCATCGCCAAAGTTGCCGGACCCGCAGATTTTGCCGAGGCCATAGGCTTTGTTTTCCGTAATATGAAATGGGATGCCGAGGCCGATCTAGCGGCGATCTTCGGCGACATTGCGGCCCGTCGCGCATACAAGGCGGGAAAATACCTGTACGGCCAGGCACGGCATAGCACCGGGAAAGCGCTGGGCAACGTTGCGGAATATCTCAGGGATGAATCGGCTGTCGTGGTGCCTTGCGAGGAGGTACGACGCTTCGTTGGTGAACTGAATAGCTTGAATGAGGCGCTGATACGTTTGGAGAGACGGATCAATCAGCTCTAAATGGTGTCTCAGGCAGCAAAATCCGGAAAATAAAAAAGGCAGCCGAAGCTGCCTTTTTTGTTTGCCGGTAAGGGCTTAGTGCGTGTGCTTGCGCAGACGCTGGATGGTCTGCAACTGGGCGATGGCTTGCGCCAGTTCGGCCTCGGCAGCAGCGTAGTCCATTTCGGCCTGGCGGTTGGCCAGAGCTTCTTCGGCACGCTTCTTGG
>JAYRUZ010000128.1:0-5591 GCA_041918795.1 Azonexus sp.
GCATTGGTGGCGAAATTGAGCAGCGCCTGCTGCAGGCGGCCGGGATCGCCCCGCAGGTTATGGGGCATGGGACGGGTTTCGACGACCAGATCGACCCGTTTGGCTTGCGCCCGGTCGAACAGCATCGAGGCGACATTGGCGACGATGCCGGCCACATTGACATCGGCATCGGCCAACTCGAACTTGCCGGCTTCGATCTTGGCCAGATCGAGGATGGCATTGATCAACTCGAGCAGATGCTGGCCGGCCAGATCGATCTTGCCCAGCCGTTCGGCCTGCTCCTCGGTGACACCGGAACGCCGGACCAGATAGGCCATGCCAAGAATCGCATTGAGCGGTGTGCGGATCTCGTGTGACATGTTGGCCAGAAACTCGCTCTTCACCCGCACCAGACGCTCGGCCTCGGCCAGGGCCCGGCCACGCGCCTCATCGGCCAGCTTGCGCTGGCTGGTATCGACGAAGCTGACCACGGCGCCGACAATCTGGCCATCGCGCACCATCGGCCGCGTCGCCGACGCCACCGGCAGGCGACTGCCATCTGCCCGCCAGAAGGCATCGTCGTCATTGCTGACCGGCTGGCCGCGGCGCAGAGCCAGCAGCATCGGACAGGCTTCGGCCGGGAAGGGCGAGCCATCGGCATAGGAATGATGCAGCGTGGCATGCACCGGCTGGCCGAGCAGTGCTTGCTTGGTATAGCCGAGCATCTGGCAGGCCGCTTCGTTGATGAAGACGATCTGCCCTTCGCTATCCATGCCGTACAGGCCACTCGCCGACGCATCCAGCAGCAGACGGCTGTTGGCCTCGGCCGTCTTCAGTTCAGCCGTGCGTTGTTCGACCAGTTGCTCCAGATGGTGACGGTGCTTTTCCAGCTCGCGTTCGGCCTGCTTGCGCTCCGAAATATCTTCGAAAACGACCACCGCGCCGACCACCTCGCCCGCCTCCTGGATGCGTGCCGTGTAATAGGAGACCGGGATCGCCGTCCCATCCTTGCGCCAGAAGCAGTCGTCCGGCACATGGCGCGGCCGGCCATCCTCCAGCGTCAGCCGCGTCGGGCACTCGCCTTCGGCAAACGGCCTGCCGTCGGCATGGGCGTAGTGGGTCAATGCATGCATCGAACGACCGATCAGTTCGCCATCCTCGAAGCCAAGCATGACCAGGGCCGCCGGGTTGATGAAGGTCACCGCCCCCGCGCTATCGACGCCGAAAATGCCTTCGGCGACGGAGTCAAGCAACAGACGGTTGTGCCGGCTCAGTTGCTCGACGCGGAGCAGTGCCGCTTCGGTTTTGTCCAGTGCACCGCGTAAATACTCCGCCCGCTCAAGATGAAAGACGCGCAGGATGAAGGTGACCGCCACGGCAATGACCATCGCGCACGCCGCGCGGAACCATTGCACCGGCACCCCGACCGCCGTCTTGAACGACTCCTGATTGAGGTGGGCTGGCAAGCCCCAATCGGCGGGAGCCACGATCAATCCGGCGAACAGCCCGTAGGCGATGAAGGCGAGCCCGGCCGTGAGGCAGCCGCGCCAAATCATGCGGAACTCATCGCTCGCCAGCGATGGCTGGATGCAATTGCGGCAATAGGCGAGAAAGGCGCCGCCGGCCAGCAAGGATGCACTGATCCCATACATATAACGCGACCAGATGCCGAGATCGCGCCCCCCATCGCCGCCCTGCCAGGCGCCAGCCGCCACGGCAAGCAGCAACAGAAGATGGATCGACGGCGAGAGCAGCCAACGCGCGGCGCCATGCGTTACGGTCAAGGCTTCGCGCAACAGGCGGCGGCCGAATTCGTAGAGAACGATATACGACGCCAGCAGCAGGTACGGGCGTGCCACGACCAGCCACGCCGGGTCGCCGCGAACCACGCGCCACAGATCCGTCCACTCCAGCACGCCATGGAGGAAAGCAAAGGCGGTCAGCCAGCGCAGCAATCGCGCCAGGGCAAAACGACTGTCCTGCTTGGGCCAGATGACGAGCACCACGCCCAACAACAAAAAGGCCAGTCCGTAGAAGAGGAAGACGATATCCATGAGAAAGCGGCGCTCCGGGTTACCGGGTACGGCGTCGCCGATAGCGGCTGATTAATCAGTTCATTCTAATGGATCGAGGTGAATATTGATACAAATGCCAAATAAATTGCCAAACAAACAACATCCAATAAATTCAAAAGTCATGAATCAATGGTATTTACATATGACATAGAGCGTGAGAATGTTCGAACACGCCCCGGCCCCTTGGACGCCAACAAGTTCACAGGCTTAATCCCAACAGGATCAACAACATGGCATATTGCTGCTAGACTGCGCGCCGAATACCTTACGAAAGTATTAGATCGCGCATGCCCCGTTCCCAATCCCGCACCAGCCTGATGGCCGCGTTGTTCGGTATCGTCGTCATCGCCTGCATGATCGGTGGCGCCGTACTCTCGGTGTTGACGCTGCGCGACCGCGAAATCGAGAATTGGCGCCAGCAATTGGACAGCCTCTCCCTGGTCCTGGCCGAAGACATTTCGCAGTCCGTCTTCACCGCCTATTCGAGCCTCGATTCGGTCAGCGAGCAGATTCGCAAGACGAACGTCCAGGACGCCCAGCATTTCCGACGCCGCCTGTCCGGAGAAGATATTCATCTCACCTTGCGCGAGAAAATCCGCGACCAGAAGCAGATCGACGTCGTCTCCATCGTCGCCACCAACGGCGACATCATCAGCACCAGTCGTAGCTATCCAGCACCGGTGGTCAATGTGGTCGACCGGGACTATTTCGTCACGCTTCGCGACAACCCCAAGGCCGGCGACTTCGTCAGCATGCCGGGCAGGAACAAGCACACCGGCCAGTGGAGCTTCTTCATCAGCCGGCGGATCGACGACCTGCACGGCAACTTCATGGGCATGGTGGTCATCGGATTTTCCGTGCCCGAGGTCAGCAGTTTCTTCCAGCGGGTCATCCAGAACCTCGGCCCGGGGGCCAGCATCAGCATCTATCGAAACGACCTGATGCTATTAGTGCGCACGCCTCATATCGAAAAGCTGATGGGGCAGCACAACAGAAGCGGCTCGACTTATGAGGTGATCGAGCTTCACAAGAAGCAACATGAAGTCGTCCTGACCGACCGAACCCGCTTCTCGACCGGCGAACGCGAATTGCGGCTATCCGCCGTACGGAAACTCGATCGTTACCCGCTGATCGTCACCCTGATTGTCGGCGACGCGCTCTTCCTCGCTTCGTGGCGACAGATGAGCGCCACCATCGCGCTGGTTACCGCCATCGGCGTATTGATCGCACTGCTCGGCCTGGCCTTATTGCTGCGTTATCTGCGCCAGCGCGAAGCGTATATCGAGGAAATGCAGCGCCTGACCGATGCTGCCGAAGCCGCCAATCACGCCAAGTCGAAATTCCTGGCCACCATGAGTCACGAGATTCGGACGCCGATGAACGGCATTCTCGGCATGGCCCAACTGCTGATGATGCCGAACACCACCCCCGAGGAAAACAAGGAGTTCGCCCGCACCATCCTCAACTCCGGCCAGACGCTGCTGACGCTGCTCAACGACATTCTCGACCTGTCGAAAATCGAGGCCGGCAAGATCGAGCTGCAGACTGCGGTCTTCTCGCCGCACGAGATCGTACAAGCCGTCGGCCGCCTCTATGGCGAAGTGGCACACGCCAAGCATCTCGCTATCCGCCTCGACACCGGCGGCCTCGAGGCCCGTCAATACTGGGGCGACGCCCTGCGTATCCGGCAGATGCTGACCAATCTGGTCAGCAACGCCCTGAAATTCACCCAGGAAGGATCGATTCGTCTGGAAGTACGGGAAATCGAGCGCCGCGACAACGTCGCCACGCTTGAATTCTCGGTCTGCGACACCGGCATCGGCATCCCGTCTGCCACCCAGTCGGAACTGTTCAAGCCGTTCAAGCAACTCGACGCGTCGACCACGCGGGCCTACGGTGGCAGCGGCCTCGGCCTCTCCATCGTACGTAATCTCGCAGAATTGATGCAGGGCGAAACCGGGCTCGATAGCTCGCCCGGCCAGGGCTCCAGCTTCTGGTTCCGCCTGCGCCTGCCCTGTGCCCCCGACGCCATCCGCATCAAGCTGCCGGCCCAGGCCCAGCCTGCCGCCGACGCCGAGCCGCCGGAAGCGCATGGTCACATCCTCGTCGTCGAAGACAATCTGACCAATCGCAAGGTGGTCGAAGCCATGCTGCGCAAGCAGGGCTATCGCGTCGACGCCGTCGAGCACGGCCAGGCGGCACTGGAGTTCATCGAACGGCAACGCCCCGACCTGGTCCTGATGGATGTCCAGATGCCGGTGATGGACGGCTGTGACGCAACACGGGAGATCCGCCGCCAGGAAGCGGCCAGCGGCATGCCCCGCCTGCCCATCGTGGCGCTGACCGCCGGTGCCTTCAGCGAGGATCGCGACAATTGCCTGGCCGCCGGCATGGACGATTTCCTGACCAAGCCGGTCGATCAGGGCAAGCTGCTCGCGACGGTCATCCAGTACCTCGGCAAGAGCGCATAGACGAGCTGCAGAGTCCCGCTGCTGCGGTGCACTGCCCAAAAAGCGCAAAAAGCGCGGGCCACCGGCCACGCGCTTTCTTTTTTCCCAGCGACGCCTACTTCAGTTCGAGCAGGCTGTCGTCCCAGCTGGCGTGCTTTTCCAGGCCGAGCAGATTGGCCACCGTGGCGGCGATGTTGGACAGGCCGGCGGTTTCCGTCTGCTGCAGGCCGAGCTTGCCGCCGCTGGCGTTGTCGTAGAGGATCAGCGGCACCGGGTTGAGCGTGTGTGCGGTCTTGGCCTTGAAGCTGCCGTCCTTGTTCTGGGCCGGCTGCTTGGTCTTCTTGTCGAGCTCGAACATCTCGTCGGCGTTGCCATGGTCGGCGGTGATCAGTGCGACACCGCCGGCGGCATCGACCGCTTTCAACAAACGACCGAGCGACAGGTCGACGGCTTCCACGGCGATGCGCGCCGCGTCGAAGTTGCCGGTATGGCCGACCATGTCGCCGTTGGCGAAGTTGCAGCGCAGCACCTTGTGCTGGCCGGACTGGATGGCGGCGATCATGGCGTCGGCGATTTCAGCCGCCTTCATCCACGGGCGCTGCTCGAAGGGCACGACGTCGCTCGGCACTTCGAGATAGGTTTCGCCGTCGAACTTGCCGGAGCGGTTGCCGTTCCAGAAGTAGGTGACGTGGCCGAACTTCTGCGTTTCCGAGCAGGCGAACTGCGTGATGCCGGCCTTGCTGAACCACTCGCCGGAAGTGTTGGTGATGGCCGGTGGCGGCACCAGGAAGCGCTTCGGCAGTTGCAGGTCGCCGTCGTATTGCAGCATGCCGGCGTAGGTGACGTTCGGCACGCGAACGCGGTCGAATTCCTTGAAGTCGGCGTCGACGAAGGCGCGGGTGATTTCGATGGCGCGGTCGCCGCGGAAGTTGAAGAAGACGACGGCGTCGCCATCCTCGATGGTGCCGATGGGTTGGCCGTTCTCGGCGATGACGAATTCCGGCAGGTCCTGGTCGATGGTGCCCGGATTTTGCTCACGCAGGCCGTGCACCGCAGCCGTGGCGTTGGCAAACTGCGGGCCTTGGCC
>JAYRUZ010000129.1:0-5572 GCA_041918795.1 Azonexus sp.
TCAACAGCCGGGGCAGATTACCGCCATAACCGCTCCAGCCGACCAGTGGCAAGCCCTGCCCGGCCAGCGTTGCGGCAGGAAAAACCGGCGCCGGCAAGGCACCGGTCTTCATGTCGCTGTTGGAGAAGTAATAGCCCAGCACGACGGAGCGCCGACGCAGCACTTCAGCGAAATTACGGTCGTAGTCGAGGTCTTGGCGCCACAGGCCTAGCTGGGCCTGGAAAGCCGAATCTTCGCGCAGCGCCCCTCGTCCCGCTGCCTCCAGCGCATCGAGACCAGAACTGCGGTCCGGTTCGGCAAACACCACGTCAAAGCCAACTACCGCCGCCTGATAGTCATCAACCAGACGGCGTACCAGTTCGGCAACGACGTTACGACTCCACGGCCAGCGGCCGACTTCCTCCAGGCTCTTTTCATCGATATCGACGATGATCACGCTGGTATCGACCGTATCCGGCATGGTCAACCGTAGGCGGACATCGTAAAGATAGGCATCCAGCATCGAGACGAACGGGATGCGCCAAAAGCCCGCCGCGTGCCCGAGCGCCACCAGCACGCACAGTGTGCCGACAACGAAACGGACCCAATGTTTTTTCACGCTGTGCCGACCTTTGCGGTCAGCCTTTCAGGAAAAATTCCATCTTGATGCCGGCGATCTCGATCACGTCATGATCGCTCAAGGCATGCGCCTGCGCATCCAGCGGCTGGCCGTTCAGAAGCGGGAAATTCTCCCCCTCGACATGGGTGATGTAATAGCCGTTCGGCCGCCGGGCAATGACCGCCACCTGCAACCCAGGCTTACCAAGCGTGGTCAGGGTCTTGGTCAGATCGAGTTCCTTGCCGGCGTTCGGTCCGTTCAGCAACTGCACCGCAGCAGCCGGCACACCGGCAACGGGATTGCTTGCCACTCCGATATTCGAGCGACGCGGCGAACCGGTCGGGGCCAGTTGCAGATCGTCGGCCGACTTGGCCAGCGGCGGCGCCGCGTACTTCTCCGGCTCGCCGCCGACAGCCCCGGCTGCCTCGACCATGTATTTCAGTTTGTACTTGCCCAGCTCGACGATGTCGTTGTTGCGCAGGATATGTTTCTTGATCGCCTGCCCATTCACCAGCGTGCCGTTGGTGCTGTTCAGATCCTCCAGGAAGGAATCATTGAGGATCGTGACGACCACGGCGTGCTCGCCGGAAATGGCCAGGTTGTCGATCTGGATGTCGTTATGCGGCTTGCGCCCGATGGTCAGACGTTCCTTGTTGAGTTGAATCTCCTTCAACACCAGGCCGTCCATCGAAAGAACCAGCTTCGCCATCTTTATTGTCTTCCCTGTTCTATCTGTTCCCGGCCAGCAGCTTGCGCCACCAACCGGAGGACATCGAAAAATCGCCTTTAATCTTGATCAGCACGACCGAAATATTATCCCGCCCGCCGGCCTGGTTTGCCATCTCGACCAGATGCGCAGCCCCGGCCGGCAAGTTGTCGCCGAAGGCCCGCAAGGTCATGGCGATCCCTTCATCGTCGACCATGTCGAACAAACCGTCGGAACACAGCAGAAGGATGTCGCCCTCACGCACGTCGTGCTCATGAATCTCGACCTCAACCTCCGAATCCACCCCGAGGGCACGGGTCAACAGACTCCGTTGCACCACGTAATGCGCCTCCTGCGCGGTAATCATGCCACTATCAAGCTGCTCCTGCAAAACCGTATGGTCCTTGGTCAGCAGCTGAAATACCTTGTCACGCAAACGATAGAGACGCGAATCGCCGATGTGGGCGACACTCATCCGATTGTCGTAAAACCAGACCAGCAAGAGGGTGGTCCCCATGCCGAGCAAACGTGGATCGTTCAGGGCGGTGCTGTATACGGCGTAGTTGGCACTCGCCACCTGGCTCAGGATGTGCTGCCGCACCGTCTCCTGCGGTGCACCGGCCATTTCTTCGGAAAAGCAGGCCGGAATCACGGCACCAAGATTGGCGGCAAGGAGCGTCGTTGCCATGTTGCTGGCCACCTCGCCACCGTTGTAGCCGCCCATGCCGTCGGCCAGGATGGCCAAGCCCTGCGCCGCATCGACAAAGATCGAGTCCTCGTTATTCGGGCGCAGCAAACCCCGATCGGTTTGCACCGCGACCAGCAAGGCCTCGTCCAGTCTCACATATCCCCCTGACCATCCGGAAAGCTGCGAATGATTGCAGTGTAGCGCGCCACGCCTTGTTTCGGCACAGTTCAGGCGAGCGGAATTTCCCGGCCGACTCCTGCCGCCCGGGCAGCGGCGAATACGCGCAGCGCCACGGCCAGATCCTGGATGGCCATGCCCTGGGATTCGAACAGCGTGATCTGCTCGGCCGACGCCCGCCCCGGATGACGGCCGATGATCACTTCGCCCAACTCCACCAGCTGACGCGGGTGTAGCCGGCCCTTCTCGAGCAGCGGCAGCAGATCGCCGGCTTCAGCCAAGGCGGTAGGCACCGAGTCGACCGTGATCAACTCGCACTTGCGAATCGCCGCTTCCGACAATTCCTGGCGAATCAGGGCGTTCGATCCGGCGGCATTGATATGCGCGCCCGGCTCCAGCCACTCCGCATCGAACAGCGGCTGCGCCGCCGTCGTCACCGTACCGACCAAGTCGCTGCCGCGCACGGCATCTTCCGCGCTGGCCGCCGGAATCACCGTCGCCCCCGTCGCTTCGCTCATGCGGGCACAAAAGTCGCGCAACTTGTCGGCCTTGCGCCCGAAGACCTTGACGCACTCCAGTGGCAAGGCCTGGCAGATGGCGCGCACATGCCCCTCGGCCTGCCAGCCGGAACCAAACACCCCGGCCACAGTTGCATCCGGCCGGGCCAACCACTTGGCGGCCACACCGCTGACGGCACCGGTGCGGATCATGCCGAGATAATCGGCCTCGATCACGGCCTTGTGCAGTCCGGTTGCCGCATCGAACAAATGCACCAGGAAGCGGTTGCCGCTCTTGTTGCTGGTGTAGGCCTTGTAGCCCAGGACACCTTGCGCCGGCAACGCTCCCTGCAAGATGTGCAGGACGGTCTGCGGCAGTCGGCTGCGCGCCCGCGGCGTATCGATCGCCTGCCCCAAGGAGAGGTCGCGATGCGCCGACTCGACAGCCTCGAGCGCCATGTCGACCGTCAGCAGCTGTTTGACATCGGCTTCGGAAAGAAAGAGGGTCATGGGTACAGCTCCTTAGGCAATCGTAATGTCCTGCTTGGCCAGGATGCGTTGCTCCAGCCAACGCCCGACCGCAACAACCAACACGGCACCGATGGCGCCCGCCACCTTGCCCGACCAATCCGGCAAAGGCGGCAACAAGCCAAGAAAGCCAGGATCGGTCAGCAGCATCTGCCCCGAGACATAGCCGAGCAAACCGGCGCCGAGCAGGACGATGATCGGAAAACGCTCCATCCAGTGCATGATCAACTGGCTGGACCAGACGATCAGCGGAATACTGACCGCCAAGCCGAAAAGCAGTAGAAGCAAGCTTCCTTGCGCCGCGCCTGCGACGCCAATGACGTTGTCCAGACTCATCACGAAGTCGGCGATGACGATGGTCTTCACAGCCCCCCACAGATGTTCGGACGACTGGATGTCGTGGCCATCTTCATCCTCCGGCAGCATCAGCTTGACGGCGATCCACACCAGCAACAGCCCGCCGACGAATTTCAGCCAGGGCAGGTTCATGACCAGCGCGGCAAAAGTGGTCAGCACGACGCGGAGCGACACCGCACCGGCCACGCCCCAGAAAATCCCTTTCTTGCGCTGTTCCGGCGACAGGTTACGGCAGGCGAGCGCAATCACCACGGCATTGTCGCCGGACAGGACGATGTCGATCAGGATGATCTGGCCGACGGCCACCCAGAAGGCGGCAGAGGAAAGGTCGAATTCCATGAAACTTCAGGCAAAGAAAAAGGCGGGCTCGCGGCCCGCCTTTTTGGGTTGAGCTAAGCTCGAATTTTACAGCATGGCCTTGAGCAGCTTGGCCATTTCGGACGGGTTACGCGTCACCTTGAAGCCGCACTCTTCCATGATGGCGAGCTTGGCATCGGCAGTGTCGGCACCGCCGGAGATCAGGGCGCCAGCGTGGCCCATGCGCTTGCCGGCCGGAGCTGTCACACCGGCGATGAAGCCGACGATCGGCTTCTTCATGTTGGCCTTGCACCACTGAGCGGCTTCGGCTTCGTCCGGACCGCCGATTTCGCCGATCATGATGACGGCGTCGGTATCCGGATCGTCGTTGAACATCTTCATGACGTCGATGTGCTTCAGACCGTTGATCGGGTCACCACCGATACCGACGGCGGAAGACTGGCCGAGGCCCAGTTCGGTCAACTGACCGACGGCTTCGTAGGTCAGCGTGCCGGAACGGGAAACGACGCCGATACGGCCCTTGCGGTGGATGTGACCCGGCATGATGCCGATCTTCACTTCGTCCGGGGTGATCAGGCCAGGGCAGTTCGGGCCGAGCAGCAGGGTCTTCTTGCCGCCCTTGGCTTCCTTTTCCTTCATCTTGTTGCGCACCATCAGCATGTCGCGGACGGGGATGCCTTCGGTGATGCAGATGGCCAGATCGAGGTCGGCTTCGACAGCTTCCCAGATCGCGGCGGCAGCACCTGCCGGCGGCACGTAGATGACGGAAACGGTAGCGCCGGTTTCAGCAGCGGCTTCCTTGACGGAACCATAGATGGGGATGTCGAAAATCTTTTCGCCAGCCTTCTTCGGGTTCACGCCGGCGACGAAGCATTCCTTACCGTTTGCGTATTCCTGGCACTTTTCCGTGTGAAACTGGCCGGTCTTGCCGGTGATACCCTGGGTGATGATCCGGGTGTTCTTGTTGATCAGAATAGACATTCGGTGGCTCCTTACTTGACCGCTTCGACGATCTTGGTGGCGGCTTCAGCCATGGAATCGGCAGAGATGATGGGCAGACCGGAATCCTTCAGGATCTGCTTGCCGAGATCTTCGTTGGTGCCCTTCATGCGGACAACCAGCGGCACGGACAGGTGGGTTTCCTTGGCCGCAGCAACGACGCCGGTGGCGATGGTGTCGCACTTCATGATGCCGCCGAAGATGTTGACCAGGATGCCCTTGACCTTGGTGTTCTTGAGCATGATCTTGAAGGCTTCGGTGACCTTCTCGGTAGTGGCGCCGCCGCCGACGTCCAGGAAGTTGGCCGGCTCGGCGCCGAACAGCTTGATGGTGTCCATGGTGGCCATGGCCAGACCGGCACCGTTCACCAGACAGCCGATGTTGCCGTCGAGCGAGATGTAGGCCAGATCGAACTTGGAGGCTTCGATTTCGTCAGCGTCTTCTTCGTCCAGATCGCGCATGGCGACGATCTCTTCCTGGCGGTAGAGGGCGTTGGAGTCGAAATTGAACTTGGCGTCGAGGGCCTTGACGGTGCCGTCGCCTTCGTGGATCAGCGGGTTGATTTCGGCCAGCGAAGCGTCGGTTTCCATGTAGCAGGTGTACAGCTTCTTCAGCGTATCGACACACTGCGGGATGGAGGCTTCGTTCATGCCCATGCCCTTGGCCAGGGTCAGGGCTTGCTCGTCGGTCAGGCCGACCAGCGG
>JAYRUZ010000130.1:0-5544 GCA_041918795.1 Azonexus sp.
GGCCGACGACGCCGAGCGGCTCGTGCAGGTGGTAAGCGACGGTGTTCTCGTTGATTTCGGAGATGGCGCCTTCCTGGGCGCGCAGGCAACCGGCGAAGTAGCGGAAATGGTCGACGGCGAGCGGAATATCGGCATTCAGCGTTTCGCGCATCGGCTTGCCGTTATCGATCGTTTCGGCGTAGGCCAGCAGTTCGAGGTTCTGTTCGAGGCGATCGGCGATCCGGAGCAGGACATTCGAGCGCTCGGCCGGGGAGGTCTTGCCCCACTTGTCGGCGGCAGCATGTGCGGCGTCCAGCGCCCGTTCGATGTCTTCGGCGGTGGAGCGGGCGGCCTTGGTGTAAGGCTTGCCGGTGATCGGAGTGACCACGTCGAAGTACTGGCCCTTGGTCGGGGCAACCCACTTGCCACCAATGAAGTTGTCGTACTGGGCCTTGTAGGCGATTTTGGCGCCGGCGGTGCCGGGAGCGGCGTAGAGCATGTTTTGTCTCCTGAGTCTTGGATATGCAAAAAAGTGTCATCGCGTGACCCGCTGCGGTCGGTTTGCGATTCCGTACTTCATTGCGCATGCTCTGTGCCAAGTAATGCACGAATAGTGAATTCGTTTTAAATCAATAAATTGGTTTCTTGGGTTGCTCGCAAATTGTTCAGTCGCTTGTCACGGGATTGATCAGCTGTTCAAAAATGAAGCAATCAAGATCGTGCGATGGAGAAAATGGGCGAAAAAAATGGCAGGCCATACAGCCTGCCATTTTTGCCTGAAGCGCTTGGGTATCAGGAGCGATGATGATTCATCAGGGCCTTCAGGCCATTCACGTTCAGGATCCGGATGTGTTTTTGCTGAACGGCGATGTAGCCTTCTTCCTGGAACTTGGAAAAAGCCCGGGAGACGGTTTCCAGCTTGAGGCCGAGGTAACTGCCGATCTCTTCGCGTGTCATGCGCAGGTAGAACTCGGAGTGCGAGAAACCGCGTGCTGTGAAACGTTGCGACAGATTGAGCAGGAAGGCGGCGAGGCGTTCTTCGGCGCGCATGGTGCCGAGCAGCATCATGACCCCGTGGTCGCGCACGATCTCGCGGCTCATCACCTTGTGGAAGTGGTGCTGCAGCGTGTGGATTTCGCGCGACAGGCTTTCCAGACGCGAGAATGGGATGGCGCAGATCTCGCTATCTTCAAGCGCGATGGCGTTGCAGGTATGATGCTCGGTACTGATTCCATCCAGGCCGAGCAGTTCGCCTGCCATCTGGAAACCGGTCACCTGGTCGCGACCGTCTTCGAGCAGCACGTCGGTCTTGAAAAAACCGCTGCGAATCGCGTAGATGGCGTCGAAAGCTTCGCCGGCGCGGTAGAGGTGATCGCCACGCTTGACCCGGCGACGGGTCGAAACCATGTCGTCGAGGCGTTCCAGTTCCTCCAGGCTGAGGCCGAAGGGCAGGCACAATTCGCGCAGGTTGCAGTTTGAGCAGGCGGTC
Organism: Azonexus sp.; assembly: GCA_041918795.1. Lineage (GTDB taxonomy): Bacteria > Pseudomonadota > Gammaproteobacteria > Burkholderiales > Rhodocyclaceae > Azonexus. Next base: position 1,469 of record JAYRUZ010000130.1, read on the forward strand.
TTTATGACCGACAGTGTTATCTCGGGGTGAATCGGGTGTGTTTGCGCCATCAGGAACCTACGTTGGCTTGATCCATGTCAACCATAAAACCGCGTCGTCCGCACATAATCCGACCTAAATTTGGTGGTATGTTTAATGAATTTCGCAACTGAAAACCTCGTCTTCGATCCACAGATCATTCGCCGCTTCGACGTTAACGGTCCCCGTTACACATCGTATCCAACGGCAGACCGCTTCGTCGAGGCTTTCGACTCCGAGGCTGCCAAGCTTTGGCTGAGCAAGCGCAACATCGGCGGGATCAGCCGGCCGCTCTCATTATACTTCCACATCCCTTTCTGTAACACCATCTGCTATTACTGCGCCTGTAACAAGATCATTACCAAGGATCACGGGCGTAGCGCCAAGTACCTGAAATACCTGGCCAAGGAATTGGACATGCAGGCGGCCGCTCTCGAAGGGCGCGACGGCGAGCATGAGGTGATCCAGTTGCACTGGGGTGGCGGTACGCCAACCTTCCTGTCGCACGATGAAATGCGCCAGTTGATGGCGGAAACGCGCAAGCATTTCAAGTTGCTCGATGGCGGCGAATACTCGATCGAGGTCGATCCGCGCAAGGTGGACTATGAGACCGTCGCCCTGCTCGGCGAACTCGGTTTCAACCGGATGAGCGTTGGTGTTCAGGACTTCGACGAGAAGGTCCAGGTCGCGGTCAACCGCGTGCAGAGCGAGGAAGAAACCAAGCTGGTGATCGATGCGGCCCGGGCCAACGGCTTCAAGTCGGTATCGGTCGACCTGATCTACGGGTTGCCGCACCAGACAGTGATGGGTTTCAACCGCACGCTCGAGCGTGTATTGGCGATGAATCCCGACCGCCTGTCGATCTACAACTACGCGCACCTGCCCAGTCTGTTCAAGCCGCAACGCCGGATCAACGAGACCGACCTGCCGAGCGCCGATACCAAGATGCAGATTCTGGCGCTGGCGATCAAGAAGCTGACCGAAGCGGGCTATGTCTATATTGGCATGGACCATTTCGCCAAGCCGGACGACGAGTTGGCCGTGGCCCAGCGCCAGGGGCGACTGCACCGCAATTTTCAGGGCTATTCGACTTACTCGGACTGCGACATGCTGTCCTTCGGTATTTCGTCGATCAGCAAGGTCGGCCCGACCTACTCCCAGAACGTCAAGACGGCGGAGGAGTACTACGATCGGTTGGATGCTGGTGCCTTGCCGGTCTTCCGCGGTATCGAACTGACGGCCGACGACATTCTGCGTCGCTCGATCATCCAGGCCCTGATGTGCCATTTCGAACTTTCCATCGAGAGTATCGAAAGTGCCCACCTGATCAATTTCCGCGAATACTTCGCCGACGAGATCGCCGACCTGCGTGAAATGGAGCGGGGCGGCCTGGTCAAGATCGACCGCGAGTGGATTACCGTGCTGCCCCCGGGCCGCATGCTGGTTCGCGTCATCTCCATGGCTTTCGACCGCTACCTGCGGGCCGACCGCCAGCGTACCCGTTACTCGAAAGTGATCTGATCCGCGTGCGATGAGCCGGTGGGCGCGGTAAACTGCGCCTTTCCGTTCATTGCACTGCGTCATGCCCGATTCCGGCTTCATCGCTCTGTTTCTCGTTGGCCTGCTTGGCGGGACACATTGCGTCGGCATGTGCGGTGGCATCGTCGGCGCCCTGTCGATGGGCGGGCCGGCACGCTGGTCCATGCACTTCGCCTACAACGGCGGGCGCATCTTCTCCTATGCGCTAGCCGGCGCCCTGGCCGGAGCCCTGGGGGCGGCCACGCTGGGCCTGGAGCAGCAGTGGCCAATCCGGCAAACGCTGTTCCTGCTGGCCAACCTGATGCTGATTGCGCTGGGTCTTTACCTGCTGGGCGTGACGCGGGCGCTGGCCTTCACCGAAAAAGCCGGGCAGCACCTGTGGCGCCACTTGCAGCCGCTGACCCGCCGCTTCCTGCCGGCACGGACGGTGGCGCAAGCCTTCCCGCTCGGCCTGCTGTGGGGCTGGTTGCCTTGCGGTCTGGTCTATAGCGCGCTGGTCAGCGCGCTCAGTGCCGGCTCGATGACTCGTGGCGCCGGGCTGATGCTGGCGTTCGGGCTGGGAACCTTGCCAAATCTCCTGCTGGCGGGCATCGTGTTGGCTCGCCTGAACGAATTCGTACGCCGACCGGTCGTACGTGGCTTTTCCGGTCTGCTGGTGCTCGGTTTCGGGCTGTATGGAATGTTCGGCCTGCTGCGCCAGTTGGGCTGGTTGTAACCGTGGAGTGACCATGAATATCTTGTTGCCGGTCGATGGTTCCGAATGCGCGCTGCGCGCCGTCGATCATTTGATCGCCCATGCCGCCTGGTATCGCGAAGTGCCGGAAATCCACCTGCTGCACGTGCATCGACCGATTCCGATCGGACGGGTGCAGGCGCACGTCGGCGAGGAAACCCTGAAGGCTTACTACCTTGAGGAAAGCCAGGCTTCGTTGCTGGCGGCACAGCAGAAGCTCGATGCCGCGGGGCGTTTCCATACGACTCATATCCATGTCGGCCAGCCGGCTGAAATCATTGCCAAGCTGGCCAGGGAACTGAGCTGCGACCTGATCGTCATGGGGACACATGGACGTGGTGCCGTGGCTGGCCTGGTCATGGGGTCGGTGGCCAATCGCCTGTTGCATTCGGCGCCTTGCCCGGTGATGCTGGTGCGATGAGCGGGCCAGCCGAGCCGCGGGTCGTCGAGTTCGCCATTGGCGGCATGACCTGTGCTGCCTGTTCGACGCGGCTGGAAAAGGTGCTCAATCGCCAGGCTGGCATGCAGGCCAACGTCAATCTGGCGGCGGAAAGGGCGCGGGTTCGCCTGTCCGGTGCGGCCGACGAAGCGGCAGTGATCGCTGCGGTCGGCAAGGCTGGTTTTCGCGCCGAGCTGGTCGATGCCGGCACGCGCGAGCGTGAGAAGGCCGAGAAGCAGCGAGTTTACCAGCAGGAAATCGTCCGCTTCTGGATTGCCGTTGCGCTGTCGCTGCCACTGGCCGGGCAGATGCTGTTCATGTTCGGCGAACACGGCCACGCCAACGAGTTGCCACGCTGGTTGCAACTGGCCTTGGCTACGCCGGTCCAGTTCTGGATTGGCTGGCGCTTCTACGACGGCGCCTGGAAGGCACTGCGCGGCGGCGGGGCCAATATGGACGTGCTGGTTGCACTCGGCACCAGCATGGCCTGGGGTTTCTCGACGGTGGTGACTGTCTTCGGGCTGCCGCAGCATGTCTATTTCGAGGGCGGTGCTGCAGTCATCACGCTTGTGCTGCTTGGCAAATTGCTCGAGGCGCGGGCCAAGGCGCGTACCTCCGAAGCCATCGAGGCCTTGATCCGCCTGCAGCCGAAAACGGCGCGCGTCGAACGCGATGGCCAGTGGCTGGAAATGCCGGTCGACGCCTTGATGCCGGGCGATGTATTTCTCGTTCGGCCGGGCGAGAGCGTGCCGGTGGATGGCGAAGTGATCGACGGCGAGTCGAGTCTCGACGAGGCGATGCTGACCGGCGAGAGCATGCCGGTCGGCAAGCGGGCCGGCGACCGTGTCTTCGCGGCGACGGCCAATGGCCAGGGCGCGCTGCGTTGTCGCGCTGTCGGCGTCGGCGAGCACACGCTGCTGGCCGGCATCATTCGTATGGTCGGTGAGGCGCAGGGCTCGAAGGCGCCGGTGCAGCGGCTGGCCGACAGGATTTCGGGGATTTTCGTCCCGGCCGTCTGCGCCGTGGCGCTCATTACCTTCGCTGGCTGGTGGCTCTATGCCGGCGATTTCGCCGAGGCGCTGGTCAATGCGGTAGCCGTACTGGTCATCGCCTGCCCGTGTGCGCTGGGCCTGGCGACGCCGACGGCGATCATGGTCGGCACCGGGCAGGGCGCGCGGGCCGGCATTTTGGTCAGGAACGCCGAGGCGCTGGAGCGGGCTGAAAAGATTGCTGTGCTGGCCTTGGACAAGACCGGCACGCTGACGCAAGGCCGGCCACAGGTGACCGACATCGCGGTGCGTGGCATCGAGCGCGAGCAGGCACTGGCCTGGGCCGGCGCCCTGGAAG
>JAYRUZ010000131.1:0-5543 GCA_041918795.1 Azonexus sp.
GTTCAAGAAGGCCTGGGCCGACCTGTACAAGGGCATCATCGACTACCGCAACAACAGCGAAGTGAAGGACGTCGAAGTGGCGACCAACACCGCCGTGCTGGAATTCGACAAGTTCAAGGCCGACGTGCTGAACGTGATCCCGCCGCACCGTGCCGGCGATATCGCCCACAAGTCCGGCATCAAGCTGATCAACAACCGCTGGGTTGACGTGAATTGGCTGTCGATGGAATCGACCAGCACACCGGGTATCCACGTCCTGGGCGACGCCATCTTCCCGGCGCCGACCATGCCGAAGTCCGGTCACATGGCCAACCAGCACGGCAAGCTGGCCGCCGCCGCCATCCTGAACATGCTGTCGGGCCAGGAACCGAACCCGACACCGGTGGTGATGAACACCTGCTACAGCTTCGTCGATGCCAAGAACGTGATCCACGTTTCTTCGGTGCACCAGTACGACACCGCGACCAAGGTCGTGCAGCCGGTCAAGGGCGCCGGCGGCGTCTCGGCCGCGCGCAACGAGCTGGAAGGCAAGGTTGCGCTGGGCTGGGCCAAGAACATCTGGGCCGACATGCTGGCCTGATCGATTGTCCATCCAACAAAAAGGCCGCTCGATGCGGCCTTTTTTATTACCCGGTTTTTGGCCTTTTTGGCCGGTTCACCGCAGCTTCAGGCTGATCCCCTCGCGCAGGCGCTTGCGCGCCGACTTGATGCCGCGTCGCTCGCATTCGCCACACCACGGCTGACATTGGCGCAAGACCTCGCCAGCCTTGATCAGCGCCGCCTGCATCTTCTTGTCGACCTTGCCCTTGTGCCAGCGCGCGATGTAGTCGCGTACCTCCTTGAGCGATGCATCGTCTGCCGCCCACTGATCGAGGCGGGTCATGGCGACATGCAGGTCGTTGATGAAACCGAACTCATCCTGCAATTCGGAAACGCCCTTGGCGTATTGCAGCATCTCGTCCTCGTCGAACAAGGGCGAGAAGAATTCGCAGCTGTAGCGCAGATATTTCAGCCCAATGCGGAAACGGTGTGCCGTCTCCGAGGTCGGCTTGCGCACGACGCGGTCGAAACGCTTGACCGCCCGCCGATGGGCGCGGCCGAGCCGGCTTTCGGCAAAGCGGGCGAGATCCTTCTTTTCTTTGCCCAGGTCAAGCGCATGCACGTCGCGGGCAAAGGCCAGCAGCGGCACGCCGTTCGACAACTGTTCTATGGCGGCCCCTGCCTTCTCGCGCGCCCTGCCGCAAGCCACGATGGCGCGCTGCACCAGCTCGCGATGGCGCTCGCCGTCGTCCGCCTGCAGCATCGGCTCAAGCACGGCCGCACGCATGACATCAAGGTCGCGCACCTCGCCGGTCACCGCCGCCAGTTGCTTCAAGCCGTCGGCCCATTCGGCAAAAAACGGCTCAGGCAGGACCGGCTCGAAAATGCGCAGCAAGGCGCCCAAACGGCGCAAGGCGACACGGAACTGGTGCACGAATTCCGGATTGTTCGAGGCCAGCGCCCCATGCAAATTGGCCTGCCAGCACTGCTGGCCATGGTTGGCCAGGGCGAGGAAAGCCTGCAGCGGCACCATTTTGCCGCTCACGGCGACGCGCCCGGCGCGCTGCGGCCGAATCGGGTTGTTCTCGAACAGGCGATAGCCGCGCTCGGCCTTGCTCAGGTCGAAAGGCACCAGCGGCAAATCGGCCGCCAGGGCAATGGCGAAATTGATCAGGTCGGCCGGCTCGCCAGCCAGCAACTCCAGCTCGACCTCGGAAATCGCCTCTTCCCCCTTGCCGGCCACGATGCTGCCGCGGTCGATCATGATCAGTATCTGCACGCCGGCGCGCGGCTCGGCCAGACGGGTCTGACGCTGGAAGACCGTGGTGAACATCGGCGCCAGTTGGTCGCGTTGACGCTCCAGCAAGGCGCGCACCGGCTCGATCTTGATCCCGGAAAAATCGAAGCGCCCATTGAAGGATTGCTCCCATTCCGGGCGCGAACTCAGGCCACCGACCGATTCGGTCGCGCATTTGACGGTCTGCAGGCTGGCGTCGCGCGTCTTGCGCGTGCGCAACGCGACCTTGGCGGCACTCAGCGCCAGATCCGGGGTATCGAAATAGGCGTTCTCCAGGGTGTCCGGCTCGCCGTACAGGGCGGCCTGCTGGAGCAAAGGATGCTGTTCGACGCGGGACAATGCCTCGGCCGGACACGCCAGCTTGAGCTCGACCTCTTTTGCCATGATTGCTTCAGGTGCTGAAAGAAGAGCGCAGTCTAGCCAATCCCTGCATCGGCATCTACCTCGCCCGGGTTACAAATGAGAAAGGCCGCGCAATGGCGGCCTGCCGGCAAACGCCGAACCCGGTTTATTCGAGGGTGGCGATGTATTCGGCGACGGCGTGGCGCTCGATCTCGGACAGCTTGGAAGCCACGGTATGCATGACCGCGTTGTCGTTGTTGCGCTCGCGGCTGTTGAACTGCTTCAGCTGATCCTCGATGTAACGCGGATGCTGGCCGGCCAGACGCGGCAATTGCGGCGTGCCAAGCCCCTTCGTCCCGTGGCAGCTGGCGCAGCTGGGCAAGCCGGTGAACTGGTTACCGCGGTTGAAGACATACTTGCCGACGGCGATCAGTTCGCCGTCCCGACCCTGACGGGCACCGACGTTCTTGGCCTGGAAGAAAGCACCGAGCGAGGCCATTTCTGCCGGCGTCAGCTCTTCCGCCTGCGGCTTCATCGTGTCGCTCTTGCGCTTGCCCGACTTGAAATCCGACAACTGCTTGGCGATGTATTCCGAATGCTGACCGGCCAGGCGCGGGAAGACCGGGCTGGCCGACTCGCCTTGCAGACCGTGACACAGGAAGCAACGGCCGGAAACGATTTCCTCGGCCCGCGCCAGATCGACCTTCTCCGCTGCCAAGACAGCCCCCGAAGCCAGCGAGGCGAGCAGCCCGACCCACATCCATTTAGCGATTTTTTTCATGTTTCCCCCATTCCCAAAAGCAAATAATTAAATCCTAATTTGCTTACGTCCGGCTTTCAAGACTTTCCGGTGCTGCCGAACCCGCCTTCGCCGCGATCGCTGGCGGCGAATTCCTCGACCACGTTGAAACCGACCTGCAGGACCGGCACGACGACCAGTTGTGCAATCCGATCGAGCGGATTGAGGGTGAACTCCTGCTGACCGCGATTCCATACCGAGACCATGATCTCGCCCTGATAGTCGCTGTCGATCAGGCCGACCAGGTTGCCGAGCACGATGCCGTGCTTGTGGCCCAACCCAGAGCGCGGCAGGATCATCGCGGCCAGGCCGGGATCGGCCAGGTGGATGGCGATGCCGGTCGGCACCAGCGTGGTCTGGCCCGGCACGACATGCAGCGGCGCTGGAATGCAGGCGCGCAGATCAAGGCCGGCGGCGCCGGGCGTCGCGTAGTGCGGCGGGTTGTCGTGCAGGCGGGAATCGAGAATCTTGACGTCGATACGATGCATTATTGTTGTCCTGTCAGTTGGGCGCCAGTTTGGCGATATGTTCGATCAATTGGCGGGCCAGTACCGATTTGGGCGCTGGCGCCAGCGGGTGGGTGCCGTTGTCGTCGAACAGCACCAGACGGTTATCGTCGCCGCCGAAGCCATCCTGGATCAGGTTGCCGGCGATCAACGGGATATTCTTCTTGCGCCGCTTGGCCTGCGCGTACTCTTCCAGATTGCGGCTCTCGGCAGCGAAGCCGACACAGAACGGGCCGTCCTTCAGCGCGGCGACTTCGGCCAGGATGTCCGGATTCTCGATCAATTCGATGGCCGGCACGCCGCCATGGTCCTTCTTCAACTTGTGCTCGGCCGCATTGGCAACCCGATAGTCGGCCACCGCCGCCACACCGATGAAAATATCGGAAGTCGCGGCACGCGCCATCACCGCAGCGTGCATTTCCAGCGCACTTTTCACGCTGCTGCGGTGCACACCCGCTGGAGCCGAAAAACCGACCGGCCCGGAAACCAGCGTGACTTCCGCTCCGGCCTGGCGTGCCGCCCGCGCCACGGCATAGCCCATGCGTCCGGACGACAGGTTGGTAATGCCGCGCACCGGGTCGATGGCCTCGAAAGTCGGCCCGGCCGTGATCAGTACCTTGCGCCCGGCCAGCACCTTGGGCGTGCAATAGGCGATCACTTCCTCGACGATCTCCTCGGGCTCCAACATGCGCCCGACCCCGACTTCGCCGCAGGCCTGCTCGCCACTGGCTGGCCCCACTATATGTATACCGTCGACATTCAATTGCGCAACATTGCGCTGCGTCGCCGGGTTTTCCCACATCTGGCGGTTCATCGCCGGCGCCACCAGTAAGGGACAATCGCGCGCCAGCACCATGGTCGCCAGCAGATCGTCGGCCATGCCGTGCACGATGCGGGCGAGGAAATCAGCCGACGCCGGCGCCACGACGATCAGGTCTGCCTGGCGGGACAGGTCGATGTGGGCCATCGCATTCGGCATGCGCGCGTCCCACTGGTCTAGGTATACAGGCTTGCCGGAAAGTGCCTGGAAGGTGGTGGCGGTCACAAAATGGGTCGCCCCCTCGGTCATCGCCACCTGTACGTCGGCGCCCTGCTTGCCCAGCAGACGCACCAGCTCAGCCGCCTTGTAGGCCGCGATGCCACCGGTGACGCCAACCACGATACGTTTGCCCTGTAATTCCATTGTCGTAAAGGTAGAATGGGAATCCTTTCATTCTACTGGAAGACCATGGCGATCACCGACTGGCCGGAAGGCGAACGACCGCGCGAACGTCTGCTTGCCCACGGCCCGCAGGCGCTATCCGATGCCGAGCTGCTGGCTATTTATTTGCGCGTCGGCGTGCGCGGCAAGAGTGCGGTCGATCTGGCGCGCGATCTATTGTTGCGCTTCGACGGACAACTTGGTGCCCTGGTCGAAGCGTCACTGGAGGAACTGGCCAGCGTTTCCGGCATCGGCATGGCCAAGGCTGCGCAATTGAAAGCCAGTTTCGAGCTCGCCCGCCGAGCACTGATGCAGGATATGGCAACACGCGACACCTTCAGTTCACCGGGCAAGGTCCGCGACTGGCTGCGCCTCAAACTTGCCAGCCGGCCGCATGAAGTCTTCATGGCCCTGTGGCTGGATGCACAAAACCGCCTGCTGAAGGCCGAAGAGTTGTTTACAGGCACACTGACCCAGACCTCGGTTTACCCGCGCGAAGTTGTCAAGGCAGCACTGGCAAACAACGCAGCCGCGGTCATTCTTGCCCACAACCACCCCTCTGGCGCTGCCGAGCCATCGCAGGCCGACGAGATGCTGACGCGCGCATTAAAAGATGCATTAGCTCTGGTTGATGTTAAACTACTCGACCACTTTATTGTCGCCGGCCATGCCCCGCCCCTTTCTTTCGCTGAGCGCGGGCTGATATGAAAACGTAAAAAGCACTTGATCTTACTCGGGCTTTTTGGTTAAAATCGCGGGCTTTCTTCTAGCGAATTCTGGAGCACCATCATGGCGCGAGTCTGCCAAGTCACGGGTAAAGGCCCGATGGTCGGGAACAACGTTTCCCACGCCAACAAC
>JAYRUZ010000132.1:0-5454 GCA_041918795.1 Azonexus sp.
ATTCTGGTGGCCAAGGGCGGAATCGAACCACCGACACGCGGATTTTCAATCCGCTGCTCTACCAACTGAGCTACTTGGCCTTAAAGAGGGCGCATTATAGCGGGGCTCGACGGGGTGTGCAACTGGAAAGGCAATTTTTTCAGAGCTGGTTATTACGCCTTAACTGCCGATCGGAGGCGTCTGACGATAGAGCTCCGAATAATCGTCGGGTGGCAGAGGTGGTTCCTCCGGAGGGCGCCAAGCCGGGAACAGGACGCGAGCCAAGGCCCCCTTTCCTTTGGGATTGGGGCGAAGGCTGGCATGTGCGTTATGCTGGGTGGCGATTTCCTGAACAATGGCCAAGCCCAATCCGCTGCCTTCAGTGGTTGCATCGTCGACTCGATAAAAGCGCTCGAAGACCAGTTCCGACTGCTCTTCGCTGACGCCAACCCCATCGTCTTCGATTTCCAGCAGTACGAAAGCCGGATTAACCAGCAGACGACAGGTCACATGACCGGGAGCCGGGGTATAGCGGATGGCATTGTCGATCAGGTTTTTTGCCAGTTCGCGCAGCAGGAAGGCATTGCCATTGATCATTGCCTGGCCTTCGGCCTCGTAGCCAAGGTCGATACCCTTATCGATGGCAATCATCACCCAGTCCTCGACCACCTCGCGAATCAGCTGGGCCAGGTCGAGCGGCTGATGCTGCTGCTGGGCGAGTTCGCCACCTTCGGTCCGCGCCAGGGTGAGCAACTGATTGACCAGGCGACCGGCGCGGTCCACTCCCGATGCAATCTGGCGCAAGGCATGGCGCAGTGCTTCCGGATCCTTCTCGCGAATGGCGAATTGCGCCTGCGTCTTCAGCCCGGTCAGCGGTGTGCGCATCTGGTGGGCGGCATCGGCGACGAAACGCTGCTGCGCCTCGACGCTGCGCTTCATGCGTTCGAGCATGGCGTTGAAGGCTTCGACCAGGGGCTCCAGTTCCTCGGGCACACGGCGCGTGGCGATTGGCGAGAGATCGCCCGGATCGCGTGCCTCGATGGTGGTACGTAGCCGGGTGAGCGGACGCAGGCCGCGCGACAGACCGAACCAGACGAGCATGACGGCCAGCGGAATGATGATGAATTGCGGCAGGATCACGCTGGCGACGATCTTGTTGGCCAGTTGTGTGCGCTTTTCCGTTGTTTCGCCAACCTCGATCAGCACCCAGGCATTTCGGGGCATGTCGGACTCGGCGAGATACATGTAGGCGATGCGCAGGTCCTGGCCATTGAACTCCGCGTCGCGCATGTAGATTTCGCTAGGCACTTCCTCGGCTCGCGAGTCGGCTTCCGGCATCGGCAAATCCTTGTCGCCGGCCAGCAGCTTGCCGTTGGGCATCACGACATGGAAATAGACGCTGTCGGTTTCATCCGCCCGCAGCAAGGCGCGTGCCGAGGCGGGCAGGCTGAGCACCGGTTTGCCGCTGACCAGCTTGACCTGGCGGGCGATGGCGGCCACGTGCTCGCGCAGCGCCTGGTCGTAGGGAAAGTTGGCAACGTTGTTGGCGAAGTAGTGCGTGAAGGCGATGGAAAGCGGCCAGACGAACAGCAAGGGGGCCAGCATCCAGTCGAGAATCTCGCCAAATAGCGAGCGCTCGGTCTCGGATGCCGCGGCAACGGGGTTACTCGCCTTGCGGGCGCTCAAGGCAATATCCCAGGCCGCGCACGGTGGCGATCTTCACGCCACCCGGTTCGAGTTTCTTGCGCAGACGATGCACATAGACCTCGATGGCATTGTGGCTGACTTCCTCACCCCAACCGCACAGATGATCGACCAGTTGGTCCTTGCTGACCAAGCGCCCCATGCGCGACAGCAAGACTTCGAGCAGGCCGATTTCACGCGCAGAAAGATCAAGTTGCTGCCCCTGCAACAGAGCGACCCGGCCGACCTGATCGTAGGAGAGTGCGCCGCACTGGATGGTCGGCGAGGTGCCGGCCGAACGACGGGTCAAGGCGCGCACGCGAGCTTCCAGCTCGGCCAGTTCGAACGGTTTGGCCATGTAGTCGTCGGCACCGAGGTCGAGTCCCTTGACACGGTCGCCGGTGCCGTCGAGCGCGGTCAGGATCAATACCGGCAATTGCGAGTTACGTGCCCGCAGACGCTTGAGCACCTCCAGGCCCGGCATTTTGGGCAGACCGAGATCAAGAATCAACAGGTCGTAGGAAACGGTCATCAGCGCGGTATCGGCTTCCAGGCCGTTGGGCGCCCAATCGACCGCGTAACCCCCCTGCTTCAGCGAACGGGCCAGCCCGTCCGCGATCATGGCGTCGTCTTCTGCAATAAGAATGCGCATTCGGTAGAAATTTCCTTACCTGGCGTAAGATTTTTGTAAGCCAGCCGCATTATTCTGAACGGGCTGTTCTCCTTTTATGGTCTTTGGAGTCTGCGGCTCACGCTGCGACTCAGGGGGTGGCCTGATCCTGCACTAGGCAGCCCCCTACCGTCTTTTTCCCTACGCAAGTCTAACAAATTATCCGCCCTGCGTTTGCCGCAGCGCACAAACACGCCTGTAACTTTCAGTTCACCTGACTGCTGCGGTGCACTGCCATTTTTGGGCAAAAACCGTAGACGAAAAAAAGCCCGGGAGCGACCCGGGCTTTTGGCACTTGGCCTTGTCGAACTGATTAGTGGGCGCTGGCAGCAGCGGCACCGACACCGGTTTCGGAACGGGTTTCCTGATCCAGATACAGCGCACGCTCCTTGGCAGCCTGTTCGCTGTTGTCCAGGATGGAGAACAACCAGATACCGACGAAGCCGATGGTCATGGAGAACAGAGCCGGCGAGGTGTAGGGGAACCAGGCGGAACCCTTCGGATTGCCCATGACGGCTTCCCAGATGGACGGGGAAACAACGGTCAGGCCAACCGAGGAGATCAGACCCAGGAAGCCACCGATCACGGCGCCCTTGGTCGTGCAGTTCTTCCACAGCACGGACATGAACAGGACCGGGAAGTTGGCCGATGCGGCGATGGCGAAGGCCAGGGAGACCATGAAGGCGATGTTCTGCTTTTCGAAGGCGATACCCAGAACCACGGCGATCACGCCGAGCACGATGGTGGTGATACGGGAAACGCGCAGTTCGGCAGCGGAGTCGGCCTTGCCTTCCTTGAACACGGTAGCGTACAAGTCGTGCGATACGGCAGAAGCACCGGACAGGGTCAGACCAGCAACCACGGCCAGGATGGTGGCGAAGGCAACCGCGGAGATGAAGCCGAGGAAGACGTTGCCGCCGACAGCGTTGGCCAGGTGGATAGCCGCCATGTTGCCGCCGCCCTTCAGAGCGCCCTTGGCGTCGAGGAAGGTCGGGTCGGTCAGCACGAAGGTGATGGCGCCGAAGCCGATGATGAAGGTCAGGATGTAGAAGTAACCGATCCAGGTGGTTGCCCAGAACACGGACTTGCGGGCTTCCTTGGCGGACGGCACGGTGAAGAAGCGCATCAGGATGTGCGGCAGACCGGCGGTACCGAACATCAGGGCCATACCGAAGGAGATGGCGGAGATCGGATCCTTCACGAAGTTACCCGGGCCCATGATGGACAGACCCTTGGCAGCAGCGGCAGCGGTCACATCGACGGTTGCCGGATCGGCACCGGCCTTGACGGCAGCAGCGACCAGTTCCTTGGAAGCCAGCATGCTCTTGATTTCGACAGCCTTGGCGAACATCGCTTCCGGGCTGAAGCCGAACTTTGCGAGCACCATGAAGGCCATGAAGGAAGCACCGCACAGCAGCAGGACAGCCTTGATGATCTGCACCCAGGTCGTCGCGGTCATGCCGCCGAACAGCACGTACACCATCATCAGCACGCCGACGATGACCACGGCCATCCAGTATTCCAGACCGAAGAGCAGCTTGATCAGCTGACCGGCACCGACCATCTGAGCGATCAGATAGAAGGCGACAACGACCAGCGTGCCGGTGGCGGCGAAGGCGCGGATCGGGGTCTGCTTGAAGCGGTAAGCGGCGACGTCGGCAAAGGTGAACTTGCCGAGGTTGCGCAGGCGTTCCGCCATCAGGAAGGTGATGACCGGCCAGCCGACGAGGAAGCCGATCGAGTAGATCAGGCCATCGTAGCCGTTGGCCATTACCGCGGCAGAAATACCGAGGAAGGAAGCGGCCGACATGTAGTCGCCCGCGATGGCCAGACCGTTCTGGAAGCCGGTGATGCCACCGCCTGCGGTATAGAAGTCAGCTGCCGACTTGGTCTTGGCGGCCGCCCACTTGGTGATGTACAGCGTGCCGGCAACGAAGATGCCGAACATGATGATGGCCGTCCAGTTGGTGGCCTGCTTCTCGGCCTGACCGAGATCGGCACCCGCGGCATACGCGGCACCGACGGCGGCCAGCATGGCGATGGCGCCAGCCAGTTGCTTGAAGGTCTTCGCCATTATTTGGCCTCCTGAATGATTTCTTCCTTGAGCGCGTCGAACTCGGTGTTCGCGCGACGGACGTAGATACCGGTGATGATGATCGTAAACAGGATCACGCCAACGCCGATGGGGATGCCCACCGTGGTGACGCCGGTTGCGCCCAGGGGGGCAGCCAGGAAGGCCTTGTTGAAGGCAACCAGGGCGATGAACCCGTAATAGACAATCAGCATCAGGATCGTCATGATCCAGCCGTAGCTATTACGAGTGCTTACCAGTTGCTGGTATTTCGGGTTGGCCCGAATTTTCTCGTAAGTATCGTTATGCATCGATTTGCTCCTCAGACTTTTGGTTATAGAGGCATTGCTGCGGAGCCTAATGTAGGGATCGGGACTTACACCTAACTTACAGTGTGAAATCCATTTCACAAAAGTGAATGATGCGTTTTCGTCATAAATGAAAAACCGCCTTTTTGCCGCGTGCACCGCAGCAAAGAAAAAGCCCCGCACGCGGCGGGGCTTCGTTGAGCTGAGAGGCTCGGGAAGGGATTACATACCCATGCCCATGCCGCCCATATCGCCCATGCCGCCCATCGGGGGCATGGCCGGCTTGTCTTCGGCCAGCTCGGCAACCATGCACTCGGTCGTCAGCATCAGGCCGGCCACGGAAGCGGCGTTTTGCAGGGCGGTGCGGGTGACCTTGGTCGGATCCAGCACGCCCATTTCGACCATGTCGCCGTACTCGCCGGAGGCAGCGTTGTAACCGTAGTTACCCTTGCCGCGAACGACCTTGTCGACCACGACTGACGGCTCATCGCCGGCGTTGGCAACGATTTCGCGCAGCGGAGCTTCCATGGCCTTGAGGATCAGCTTGATGCCGGCGTCCTGGTCATGGTTGTCGCCCTTCAGCTTGACGATGTTGGCACGGGCACGCAGCAGGGCAACGCCGCCGCCAGCGACGATGCCTTCTTCAACGGCGGCACGGGTGGCGTGCAGCGCGTCTTCGACGCGGGCCTTCTTTTCCTTCATTTCGACTTCGGTGGCAGCGCCAACCTTGATGACGGCAACGC
>JAYRUZ010000133.1:0-5348 GCA_041918795.1 Azonexus sp.
TCCCCTATTACCTGCGTTTCCTCGAGGCTTATCCGGACGTTGTCGCCCTCGCTGCGGCGCCGACCGATGACGTGCTGGCCTTGTGGGCCGGGCTGGGCTACTACGCCCGGGCGCGCAACCTGCATCGTTGCGCCCAGGCCATTGCTGCGGTGCACGGCGGAATTTTCCCAAAAACCGCGGCACAACTCGCTGAGTTGCCCGGCATCGGCCGCTCGACCGCAGCGGCCATCGCTGCCTTCGCCTTCGGGCAGCGCGGAGCGATTCTCGACGGCAACGTCAAACGCGTACTGTGCCGGCAATTTGGCATCGACGGCTTTCCCGGTTCGGCGCCGGTCGAGCAGCGGCTGTGGGCCTTGGCCGAAGAGTTGTTGCCGGACACCGATATCGAGGTCTACACGCAGGGCATCATGGATCTCGGCGCAACGCTATGCACCCGCGGCAAACCGCGCTGCGGCGAATGCCCGATGGCGGAAGACTGCGTCGCCAAACGCGATGGACGGCAAGGCGAGCTGCCTGCCGCCCGGCCGCGCCCAGCCTTGCCCGAACGCAGCGCCGACTACGCGTTGATCACCGACGGCCAGCGCATATTGCTCGAACGCCGGCCCGGCAGCGGGCTGTGGGGCGGGCTGCTGGTGCCGCCGGAAGGCGCAGTGGCCAGCGTGCTTGCCCGCCTCGGTCTGCACGCCGAAACGACGCGAACGCTGGCGCCGCTGAAGCACACGTTCACGCATTTCCGCCTGACCCTGCAGCCGACCCTGTGCCGGGTCAGCCCAAACACCGCGCTCGGCGAGCCGGGTTGGCATTGGGTGGAATTGGCCACAGCGGCGGATGCCGGCGTGCCGACGCCGATCCGCAAACTGCTCAGGCTGGTTGCCAGCGCTCCGGACTGAGCCCCCAGGCTTCGAAGGTTTCGGCCCGCACGATCTGGCCATAGTGGTTGCCGACCTTGCGCGACAGGTCAATGTCGACTGGCGTCACGTACTGCTTGCGCTCGGCGTGGAAGATGACGCGGACGATGGGACTGAGCAGGTTGTCGGCGTGCAGTTCCTCGACCACGGCGAGATGGCCGCTCTGCAACAGAACCAGCGTACCGACCGGATAGACGCCGACGGTCCGGACAAAGGCGGAAACGAGGCCGGGGTCGAACTGGCTGCCGCCCTGCTCGAACACCTGGCGCAGCGCGTGCGACGGCGATAGCGCGGCGCGGTAGGGGCGGTTCGCGGTCATGGCGTCGTAGGTATCGACGATGGCAGCCATGCGGCCGGCCTCGCTGATTTCGTCACCGGCCATGCGATAGGGGTAGCCGCAGCCGTTGTAGCGCTCGTGATGTTCGAGCACGACGGCGACCGAGGTCTCGGGCAGGCGGGTGGTCGCCTGCAGCACATTGAGGCCGGCTTCGACATGGCTCTGCACCGTGGAATATTCGGCCTGCGACAGCATGCCGGGTTTCTCGATCAGACGAGCGTCGATGGCCGCCTCGCCGATGTCCTTGAGCATGGTACCGATGGCCAGCTTTTCGATTTCCGGCTCCGACATGCCGCGATGGCGGCCGAAGGCGATGATCAGCGCGGCCGTAGCCACTGCATGTTCGTGCGTGTAGTCGGCCGATTGCTTGAAGCAGGCCAGCGGCACCAGGGCATCGGGGTTGCGCGTCACCGATTCGAGCATCTTGGCGACGATGGGCTCCAGGCGACCGGCCTCGACGTCGCGGCCGGCGCGCGCCGCCAGCATCAGGTCGGTGACCAGCGCATTGGCTTCCTTGATCAGTCGCGCGGCCCGCCGCCGCTCCTCACCGAGCGAGACATGGCGCGGCATTTCGGCCTTGATCTCGGCCAGCGAGCGGATTTTCTGCTCGACGGCGTTGATGCGCTGGATCGGCGAGGGCGGAATGTCGACACCGCGCTCGGTATCGATGCTGACCTCCAGGATGCCTTCGTCGACCAGATGGGCAACGTGCGCCTCGTCGCGCACCGTGAAGCGCTTGCGCCAGATGTTGTGTTCCAGCCAGTGCTTGTGCAGATCCACGACATACATGCCGGGCTGCAGATCACGGATCGGAATCTTGCGGATCATGCCGGCGCCTAGGGCTTGGTCGCGGCTTCAGCCGCGCGCCGTTCGGCCTGAGCCTTCTTCTCGGCCAGGCGCGCGTCGTGTTCCTCGACCTTCTTGCGCTGGCGCTCGGCTTGTTCCGCCTTGCGCTTGGCGCCCTCGGCTGCCTGTCTATCCTTGCTGGCGCGAGTCTGCTCGATTTGCGCCGCCTTCTCGGACTGCTCGGCACTGACTTCGCGTTCGCGCGCCTTCAGTTCGGCCTCGTGTTGTGGTGCTTCGGCCGCCTGCCGGGCATCGCGGTCGGCCAGCTGCTCCTTCTTCACGCTGCGTTCGATCGCCTTGCCTTCGTTGATCAGGCGCTGGGCCTGGTGGCTGGTCTTCGCATGCTGAAGCTTGGATTCTTTCAGACAGGAATTGACCAGGAATTTCTTGTAGCAGGCCTTGGTCTGCTCGTCGAAGAGCCGGTCGATGGAATCCTGCATCTCCTTGCCTTCGGCCTGCAGCTTGGCCGCCTGCTCGAGCCGCGCATCCCAGCCGGCCTGCTGACCGGGCGAGGGCTCGCTCGCCATGGCGGCCAGCGGCCAGGCCAGCAATGCGGCGATCAGGAGGGGAGCCATTGATAAGGGTCGATTTTCCATTTCTCGAAGCTTTCGAAGCTGGCGACGCGATCCTGGGTTTTGGCCAGGTCCACGATCTCCGGCGGCAGGTAATGCTGTTTCGCCGCATGATAGAACACGCGGACGACCGGTTCGAGCAGACTGCCTTCATTCTGCTCGATGACGACGCCCATGCGGTTGCTCTCCAGGCGGACCAGGGTGCCGGTCGGGTAGATGCCGATGGCCCGGATGAAGGTCTGGACCAGTTGCGGGTCGAAGTGATGCGAGCTCCATTCGAGCAGCTTCTTCAGCGCCTGCGAGGCCGGCATGCCTTTGTGATAGACGCGTTCCGACGATATCGCATCGTACACATCGACGATGGCCGCCATCTGCCCATAGAGTGAAATCTGCTCGCCATCGAGCTTGCGCGGATAGCCCGAGCCGTCGAAACGCTCGTGATGCTCGCCGGCCACCTGCAGCGCAATGCGGCTGATGCCCGGCGCATCCTTCAGCAACAGCACGCTTTGCGCCACGTGCGACTGCATGGTGGCGAATTCTTCGTCGGACAGCTTGGCCGGCTTGTTCAGGATGCTGTCCGGAATCTTGGCCTTGCCGACATCGTGCAGCAGGCCGCCCAGCGCCAGTTCCTTGATCTGCTGGCGTTCGAGCTTCATGCCGCGGCCAAAGGCAACGAGCAGCGCACAGACGCTGACCGAGTGCTCGAAAGTGTAGTCGTCGTGGTTCTTCAGGCGAGCCAGCGGCAACAAGGCGTCCTGGTTGCGGAAGATGGAATCGACCATGCCTTCGACCAGCGGCTCGACCCGCTCGACCTCGACCTGCTGGCCGAGGCGGATGTCTTCCATCATGTTGCGGACGATCTTGTTGGCCTCGCCATGCAGGCGACGGGCACGCACCGTTTCTTCCTTGACGTCGGTGGTCGCCGGCTTGTCGGTCTGCTTGCGGGCGATTTCGCGGATGCGCACGTCGAGCTCGGCATTGACCTCGCCCTGGGTCTTGGCCTCCCAGACATCGGCGCCCTTGACCGTGTCGATGTACAACTCGCGGATGCCGATATTGACGATCTTGTCCACGGTCGCTTCATCGCGCACATGGAAGGCGTTGGTCATGAAGGGATGATCGAGCCAGCCACAATTGAGGTCGTGGATATACATGCCCGGCTTGAGCTGGTCGGCGCGAATCTGCTTGATCATGCGGCGGATTTTAGCAGGCCGCCGTCATCCCGGAATGTTCATTAGGGCGCAAAACGATGGCGCGGCGTTAGGCGAGCGATTTGTCGCTGGCGCGCCAAGCCAATGGCGGTTCCCATTGGCGCGAAGTGCCGGTGGCAAGGCGCCGTCAAACGACCGCCAGCGTTTGCGCAAGGCCCAGCGGGCCGTCTAATGGACAATCCGGGATTATAATTCGCGGCCTCATGATCGCCCTCCGCCAAGTCACTTTCGCCCGCGCCGGCCGCCCGCTGGTCATTGATGCCTCGCTGCAGATCCACCCCGGCTGGAAAGTCGGCGTCGTGGGTGCCAACGGCTGCGGCAAATCCAGCCTGTTCGCCCTGCTCGGCGGCGAGCTACACGCCGAAGCCGGCGATGTCGATATCCCGAGCAGCTGGCACATCGCTCGCGTCGCCCAGGAAACCCCGGCCCTGCCCGATGCCGCGCTCGATTTCGTGCTCGATGGCGATACTGAACTGCGCCGCGTCGAACGCGAGCTGGCCGAGGCCGAGGCCAAGGGCGACGGCGAAGCGATCGGCCACCTGCACGCCCGCTACGGCGAAATCGGCGGCTACTCGGCCAAGGCGCGCGCTGCCGAGGTGCTGCACGGCCTGGGCTTCACCGACGCCGATTTTGCCCGGCCGGTGGCGGATTTTTCCGGCGGCTGGCGCGTTCGCCTGAACCTGGCGCGCGCCCTGTCCTGCCGCGCCGACCTGCTGTTGCTCGACGAGCCGACCAACCACCTCGACCTCGACGCCGTCTATTGGCTCGAAGGCTGGCTGAAATCGACGCCGGCCACGCTGCTGCTCATTTCGCACGACCGCGATTTCCTCGACGCGGTGGTCGGCCAGATCATCGCCATCGACCAGCAGCGCCTGAACCTGACCAGCGGCGGCTATTCCGACTACGAACGGGCCAAGGCCGCGCGCCTGGCCACTCAGCAGTCGGCCTACGAGGCGCAGCAACGCGAGATCGCCCACCTGACCCGCTTCGTCGAACGCTTCAAGGCCAAGGCGACCAAGGCGCGCCAGGCGCAAAGCCGGGTCAAGATGCTGGAGCGCATGGAAATCGTTGCCGCCGCCCACGTCGATTCGCCCTTCCACTTCAGCTTCCGCCAGCCGGAAAGCCTGCCCGATCCGCTGCTGGTGATTGAAAACGCCGGCGCCGGCTACCCTGAGCGCAAGATCATCGACCATGCCACGCTGACGCTGCGCCCCGGTGCCCGCGTCGGTCTGCTCGGCCGCAACGGCGCCGGCAAGTCGACGCTGATCAAGTTGCTGGCCAACGCGGTGCCGCAGCAAGGCGGCGAGCGCAAGGAAGCCAAAGCGCTGAAGATCGGTTATTTCGCCCAGCACCAGCTGGAGCAGTTGCGCGAAGAAGAGTCGCCGCTCTGGCACGTCCAGAAGCTGGAGCCGCTGACACCCGAGCAGGAGCTGCGCGATTACCTCGGCGGTTTCGATTTCCGCGGCGACATGGC
>JAYRUZ010000134.1:0-5333 GCA_041918795.1 Azonexus sp.
GTCGGCGGAGGCCGGACGGCCTTCGTCCTGACGCAGATTGATCGGCACACCCCGGATACGGGTACGCTTCAGGGCGTTGGCGGCTTCCGGCGGCATGCCAGCCGGCAGTTCGACCGTGCTCGATTCTTCGTAGAGGCCGATGCGGCCGATGAAGCGGCTGTCGATGCCGGCTTCGTTGGCGATGGCGCCGACGATGTCGCGCACTTCAACGCCATGCTCGCGACCCACGTCGATGCGGTAGCGCACCATGTCGCCAGCCGGCGCCGGACGCGGCGGACGCTCGGTGCGCGGCGGACGATCTTCGAAGCGGGGGCGTTCGCTACGCTCGCCACGGTCCTCAAAGCGCGGACGCTCGCCGCGATCCTCGAAACGCGGCTTGCGCTGTTCGCGCTCGCCGAACACACCCGGACGGCTATCGCGCGGGGCTGGGCGGGGCGCCGGATCCTCACCGACGATCTGCAGCGGCTTGCCTTCCTGCGCCATCATGGCCAGCGCGGCGGCAACTTCTTCGGCGCCGACGTTTTGCTCTTCGGCAATCTGCGAGACGATATTGGCGAAGAAATCGAGCCCTTCGGCATTGAGGACTTCGGCAACTTTTTCCTTGAAATCGGCGACGCGCTTGTTGGTTACGTCGGCCCGGCTGGGCAGGGTCAGCGGGGCGATCGGCTGGCGGGTGGCGCGCTCGATGGTGCGCAGCATGCGGATCTCGCGCGGCGCAACGAACAGGATGGCGTTGCCGGTGCGGCCGGCGCGGCCGGTGCGGCCGATACGGTGCACGTAGGCTTCGGTGTCGTACGGGATGTCGTAGTTGACCACGTGGCTGACGCGCGGCACGTCGATACCGCGGGCGGCGACGTCGGTGGCGATGACGATGTCCAGGGTGCCGGATTTCAACTGCTCGATGACGCGTTCGCGCATCTGCTGGTTGAGGTCGCCGTTCAGCGCTGCGGCGGCGTAGCCACGGGCATTGAGCTTGTCGGCCAGTTCGACGGTAGCGGTCTTGGTGCGGACGAAGATGATGGCGGCGTCGAAGTTTTCTTCGACTTCAAGAATGCGGGTCAGGGCGTCCAGCTTGTGCATGCCGGACACCTGCCAGTAAACCTGACGGATGGCGGCGACGGTGGCGGTGGCGGCCTTGATCTTGATTTCGCGCGGTTCGACCAGGTATTTCTGGGCGACGCGGCGAATCTGTTCCGGCATGGTGGCCGAGAAGAGGGCAGTCTGGTGCTTTTCCGGGGTGCGCTCGAGAATCCATTCGACGTCGTCGATGAAGCCCATGCGCAACATCTCGTCAGCTTCGTCGAGCACCAGGGTCTTCAGGTTGTCGAGGTTGAGCGTCTTGCGCTCGAGGTGGTCCATGACGCGACCCGGCGTGCCGACGATGACGTGAGCGCCACGGGCCAGTTGCTTCAACTGGATGGTGTAGCTCTGGCCGCCGTAGATGGGCAGAACGTGGAAACCGGGCAGGTTCTTGGCGTAGCTTTGCAGGGCTTCGGCCACCTGGATAGCCAGTTCGCGCGTCGGCGTCAGGATCAGGGCCTGTGGCTTGCTTACCTTGACATCGATCTGCTCCATCAGCGGCAGCGCGAAGGCCGCGGTTTTGCCGGTGCCGGTCTGCGCCATGCCGATCAGGTCATGGCCGTCCAAGAGGATGGGGATGCATTGGGCCTGAATGGGCGACGGGGTTTCGTAGCCGATCTGGGTCAGTGTCTCGAGGAGTGCAGTGCTTAAGCCGAGGTCGGCAAAATTTTCGACGGTAGTCGACATGTTGATGTTTCCTTTCCTCGTCGCGCTGGGCGTTGTTGATTGCTGGCGACGGATTGGCCCGACGGTCGGGCGGCCTGAGTACCCCGATGCAGCCATACCGGGGGCGAATGAATCAATGGGGTGAAACCTGCAAATAGAACCGGGGGCTGCTTCGAAAGACTGCGGGCGATGCATCAACGCATTGAATTTATTATTTTACTCCATTATTCGTGCTGAGAGAAGGCGCTCTGCCCAGGTTGTCAATTCGGCGGCTTCGGAGCATTATTCAAAATTAAAAAAATGTTATAAATATCTAAGTGCTAAAGGCATGGGAGAGTAGTCATTCTGCGCGAAAGATTCCGTACTGAGGGCCGGAAGACACTTCGGTTTCGTTCGCTGAAATTCCGCCTCTGGATATTGGCGTTGCTTCCGCTGGTGGCCTTGCCGGTACTGGCGGCCATTCTTCTGCTGGTTGGCAACAACTATTTCGATCGCCTGCTCGCCCACAAGGTTGAGAGTGATCTGGCGATGGCGCATAGCCATCTGCAGCACATCCAGGGGGAGACGCTGACGGCGGTGCGTTCCTTGGCTCACTCCAGGCGAATACGTGCGCTGACGCAGAGACATGACAACGATGTCGGTCTTGCAGAGGTATTGGCCTCGCGTCAGGAAAATCTCGGCTTCGATTTTCTCGCCATTCTCGATGTGCATGGTGGGGTGCTGGCTGCGAGTGCAGGAATGACGGAGGGTGATCCCTATGTGGAACTGGGGGTGCTCGGCGAGTCATTGCGCACGGTCAAGGAGCAGGTCGGCCTGGAGGTGCTCGACCCGGCTCGTCTGAAGAGGCTTTCGCCGCAGATGGCAGAACGGGCTTTCCTGCCGTTGCAGGAGACGCCGCTGGCAGCTCCAAGCAATGCCATCGAGGAGCGTCGCGGCTTGCTGGTCATTGCCATTGCCCCCATGACGGACGATGCTGGACGGAATATTGGCTACGTGGTTGGTGGCTTCCTGCTGAATGGTCATGGTGAATTCGTCGATTATCTGGGTGAAATCGTATCTGCCGGTGGTTTGCGTCAGGTTGGCGTTACTGGCACGGTGACGCTTTTCCTTGACGATGTGCGCATTGCGACGACGGTGCGGACCCTAGCCGGTGAGCGGGCGGTCGGCACGCGGGTCTCGCAGGTGGTCAAGGAGAGCGTGCTCGATCGCGGAGAAAGCTGGGTCCGGCGGGCATTCGTAGTCAATCATTGGGCAATGACTGCTTATGATCCGGTGCTTGATTACCGGGGGTCTCGCGTCGGGATGCTTTATGTCGGTGTTCCCGAAGAGCCATTCTCGGCTTTCCGCTGGAAGGCGATCGGAATGTTGTTGCTCCTGGTCGCGCTGGCCGCGGTGGGGGCGACGTTGCTGACGTTCTGGCTGGCGCGTTCGATCATGCGCCCTGTCGAACGTCTGGAAGCGACGATGCGTTCAGTCAGCGAGGGCAACTCAGCGGCCCGGGTCGGCAGCATGGCGGGTGACGATGAACTGGTTCGGCTGGGTATTCTGTTCGACCGCCTGCTCGATACCATCAACGAGCAGACCGGCGCGCTTCGGCGTTGGGGTGAGGAACTCGATGCCAAGGTAGCCCAGCGTACGCGTGATTTGGCCGAGGCGAACGATGCGCTGGCCCAGGCTCGGGATCAGGCCGAGCAGGCCAGTCAGGCGAAGAGTTCGTTCCTGGCCAACATGAGCCACGAAATCCGGACCCCGATGAATGCCATCATCGGCCTGACTCATCTGTTGCGTCGGGAACTGGCCGGTCCGGCCCAGTTGCAGCGTCTGGACAAGATCAACGATGCCGCCTTGCATCTGCTGTCGATCATCAACGACATTCTGGATATCTCGAAGATCGAGGCCGGCAAACTGCATCTGGAGCATGCCAGTTTCGACCTCGAGCGGGTTTTCGACTCGGTGTGTGCGATGACTGCGGAGCGTGCGACCAGCAAGGGCATCGAACTGGTGCGCGATGTTGCTCCCGAGTTGAGCGGCAGCTTCCAGGGCGATGCCTTGCGTCTCGGGCAGATCCTGCTCAATTTTGCCGGCAATGCCGTGAAGTTCACCGAGCAGGGCGTGATCGTCATCCGCGGCTTCGTCGAGCAGGACTTCGGCGATCAGGTGCTGGCCCGCTTTGAAGTACGCGATAGCGGGATCGGCATTGCCCCGGAGGCCAAGGGGCGTCTGTTTTCAGCCTTCGAGCAGGCGGACAGTTCGACCACCCGCCGTTACGGCGGAACCGGCTTGGGGCTGGCAATCAGTGCCAAATTGGCCCGCATGATGGGGGGCGAGGTCGGCGTCGATAGCAAGCTGGGTCAAGGCAGTACTTTCTGGTTTACCGCCAGGCTCGGTCACGATGGCCGGCCGCTGGCGAAGCGCCCGAGCTTGTCTTCGCTGGCGGAAAAGCGGGTGCTCGTGGTGGACGATCAGTTCGAGGCGCGTCAGGTGTTGGCCGATATGTTGCTGCATCTGGGCATGCGCGTTGATCAGGCGGAGGGGGGCGATGAAGCCTTGGGCTTGATCGGTCAGGCCGACGATAGCGGCGATCCTTATCACCTCGTGCTGCTTGACTGGCGGATGCCGGGTATGGACGGCCTGCAGGTGGCGGCGGCGCTGGAGGAGACGCCATTGCGCCATCGGCCAATGTATTTGCTGGTCACTGCCTACGATGCCGATGCGACGATCGAGGCGCGCCAGTGCCAGCGTTTCGATGCCATCCTGAGCAAGCCGGTGTCGGCCTCCAATCTCTACGATACCTTGCTGGGGCTTGCCGGGCGCACACCGGCAGTGGCGGGCAGTGGCGAGAACGATCCGGTCGAGCAGCGCCTGCGCTCGGAGCATGCCGGAAAACGCATCCTGCTGGCGGAAGATAACGAAATCAACCGCGAAGTGGCGCTCGAGTTGCTGCGTGACCTGGCGCTACGGATCGATGCTGCCGAAGATGGCGCCCAGGCCGTGGCTCTGGCCGAGCGTACGCACTACGACCTGATCCTGATGGATGTGCAGATGCCGGTGCTCGACGGCCTGGAAGCCACGCGGCGTATTCGTGCATTGCCCGGTTATGCCGAGGTGCCGATCATCGCGCTGACGGCCAATGCCTTCGATGAAGACGTGGCGGTCTGCCTGGCGGCCGGCATGAACGCGCATCTGGGCAAGCCGGTCGATCCGGATGCGCTCTTCGCTGCCCTGCTGGAGTGGATGTCCCGGTCAGACGGTCTGAGCCGTCGTGCGACGTAGCAAGTCGTCCAGCTCCCGCTCGGTGAACCCGGCGGCGAGTCGGGCTTCGCGGTTCATCGAGGCTTGCGGCCAGGGCGCTTCGTAGTAAGTTAGTAATTCGCGGTAGGTCTTTTCTGCATCGATGCCGCGTTCGCCGCACAGATGCCTGAACCAGCGGTCGCCCATGCCGACGTGGCCGATTTCGTCGCGCAGGATGATGTCGAGGGCGCGGGCGCTGGCTTCGTCGCCAACCTCTTCCAGCTTGCGCTGAATCGGCGGCGTGGCATCCAGGCCGCGTGCTTCGAGCAGGCGCGGCACCAGGGCCATGCGATGCA
>JAYRUZ010000135.1:0-5330 GCA_041918795.1 Azonexus sp.
GGCTACCTGCTGGCCGGCATCCTGATCGGGCCGGCAACGCCCGGCTTCGTCGCCGACATGCATATCGCCGCGCAGCTGTCCGAAATCGGCGTCATGTTGCTGATGTTCGGCGTTGGTCTGCATTTCTCGCTCGGCGACCTGCTCGCAGTGAAGCGCATCGCCGTGCCCGGTGCGGTGGTCCAGATGGGCTGTGCGACCTTGCTCGGTCTCGGGGTTGGCATGGCCTGGGGCTGGGAGTGGGGGCATGCGCTGCTGTTCGGCTTGTCCCTCTCCTGCGCCAGCACGGTGGTCTTGTTGAAGGCGCTGGAGGCACGCGGCGTGCTCGACAGCATGAACGGCCGGATTGCGGTCGGCTGGCTGGTGGTCGAGGATCTGGCGACGGTGCTGGTCCTCGTCCTGTTGCCGCCGCTGGCCGGCATGCTGGGCAGCGAGACGGCGGCCGGCGGCGACGGGGCTGCGCTCGGCATGACCATCGCCAAGACGCTGCTGCAGGTCGCCGCGTTCATCGGTCTGATGATGGTGGTCGGGCGCAAGGTCATTCCCTGGTTGCTCTGGCAGGTGGCCGGTACCGGCTCGCGCGAGCTGTTCACGCTGTCGGTGGTGGCGGCGGCCATCGGCATTGCCTACGGCGCGGCCCACCTGTTCAGCGTTTCCTTCGCGCTCGGCGCCTTCTTCGCCGGCATGGTCATGCGCGAGTCGGAGTTCAGCCATCGGGCGGCGGAGGAGTCACTGCCACTGCGCGATGCTTTCTCGGTGCTGTTCTTCGTTTCCGTCGGCATGCTGTTCGAGCCGGCCATCCTGCTCGAGCAGCCGCTGCGCGTGCTGGTCGTGGTCGCCATCATCATGCTCGGCAAAACGCTGGCGGCGCTGGCGCTGGTGCTGCTCTTCCGTTATCCGCTGAACACGGCACTGACCGTTGCCGCCAGCCTGGCGCAGATCGGCGAGTTTTCCTTCATCCTGGCTGGTCTCGGCCAGGCGTTGGGCCTGATGTCGAGCGAAGGCATGAGCCTGGTGCTGGCCGGGGCGCTGATTTCCATCGCGCTCAATCCGGTGATGTTCTCCTGCATCGATCCCCTGCGTAACTGGGTGCTCGAAAAATCGGCCAAGGCACGCGAACTGGAGCAGCGAGGCGATCCCTATGCCGAACTGCCGATGAGCACCGAGCGGAAATTCCTCGAGCGGCAGGTCGTGCTGGTCGGTTACGGACGAGTCGGCCAGCGCATCGGCGAGGCCTTGCAGCGGCGCGACATTCCCTTCGTCGTTGCCGAGCAGAACCGCGAACTGGTCGAAGGGCTGCGCAAGCAGGGCATCCCGGCCGTGTCGGGCGATGCTGCCGAACCATCGGTGCTGATCCAGGCCCATATCGCCGATGCCGCCATGCTGGTGATTGCCACGCCCGACCCGATCGACGTGCGGCAGATGGTCGAAACGGCGCGAACGCTCAATCCGGACATCGATGTCGTGCTGCGCACGCATAGCGAAGCGGAGTCGCTCATGCTTCGCAACGAACAGCTGGGGACCGTGTTTTTCGGTGAGGAAGAATTGGCCAAGGGCATGAGCAGCCACGTATTGCAGCGGATCGAGGAAATCTTGCCTCGGGCCTGATTCGCCAACGGAGTTTTTTCGCGACGAAGGGAGTCCATCATGCTTACGATCAACAGCATTGCCGCAGCGACCGACCTTTCAGCGCCTGCTCGCCATGCGGCGGAGCGGGCGGCCTCAGTGGCCGCAGTGATGGGCGCCCGGCTGGCCCTGGTTCACGTTGCCAATCGGGCTCCCTTCGAGCAGTTGCGTGAATTGCTCGACAGTACGGGCAACGGCTTCGAGCAGGATTTGCTCGGGCGCTTGCGTGGCGAACTGGAGGCCCTGGGGGCGGCGATCCATCAGCGTTTCAGCGTAGCCCCCGCCTGGTCGGTATCGACGGGGGATTTGCTGCCCAGCCTGCTGGAGTATGTGGATACCTTGCCGGCCGACCTGCTGGTGCTCGGTGCCCGGGGCAGCAGTTTCCTGCGCCGGATACTGCTGGGCTCGACGGCGGAACGCCTGCTCAGTTCGGCGCGCAGCCCGGTCCTGGTCGTCAAGCAGCCGCCGCACGAACCCTATCGCCACGTGATGGTGGCTGTCGATTTCTCGCCGATTGCCGGGCGTACCCTCCGCCTGGCCGCGGCGCTGGCTCCCGGTGCCCGCCTGACGGTCATGCACGCCTGTGAAGTGCCTTTTGAAGGCCAGCTACGCTACGCCGGTGTCGACGAGACCAAAATCGAACATTACCGTGCGCTGGCGGCAACGCAGGCCCGGGCCCGCATGAGCCGGCTGGTCGAGTCATCCGGCGTCGAGCCAGGCCGGATTCGCCAATTGGTCATTAGCGGCGATGTTTCACAGTGCATCTTGGAACAGGAGCAGGAATCCGACTGCGATCTGATCGCGCTCGGCAAGCACGGTGAAGGCATCTTCGAGGAGTTGCTGCTCGGCAGCACGACCAAACACATCCTGGCCGAGTCGCAGAACGACGTGCTCGTCGCGCTCTGAGCGCTTGTGGCATAGTCTCCCATCCTTTTTTCCGAGCTCGGCCATGGAAACCAGCGTTCGCATCGATTCCCGCTTCCCGAACATGGGGACGACCATCTTCACCGTCATGTCCCGCCTTGCCGCCGAGTGCGGCGCGGTCAACCTGTCGCAGGGCTTTCCCGATTTTCAGGCCGAGCCGGCCTTGTTCGACGCCATGCATCGCTACATGCTGGCCGGGCGCAACCAGTACGCGCCGATGGCCGGCCTGCCCGAGTTGCGCAAGGCCGTCGTCGACAAGGTGGCGGCGCTCTACGGGCCGTGCTTCGATGTCGAGTCCGAAGTGACCGTCACGGCCGGTGCCACCCAGGCCATCTTCACCGCCATCGCCGCCTTCGTCCGGCCGGGCGACGAGGTGCTGGTCTTCGAGCCAGTGTACGACTCCTACGTGCCGGCCATCGAAACGGTCGGCGGCAAGGCGGTCTATGCCCAGCTGCAATTCCCCGATTACAAGCCGGACTGGGCGCAGGTGGCACGGCTGATCACGCCGCAGACGCGGATGATCATCGTCAATTCGCCGCACAACCCGACCGGCAGCCTGATCACCCGCGCCGATCTCGACCAGCTGGCCGAACTGGTGCGCGGCACCGACATCGTGATCCTGTCCGACGAGGTCTACGAACACATCCTGTTCGACGGCGAACAGCACGCCAGCCTGTGCGGCCACCCGGAACTCGCGGCGCGCAGCCTGGTGCTATCCAGCTTCGGCAAGACCTACCACATCACCGGCTGGAAGATCGGCTACATCGTCGGCCCGGCCGCGCTGATGGCCGAGTTCCGCAAGGTGCACCAGTTCAACGTGTTCACCGTGCACGCCCCGTCGCAACTGGCGCTGGCCGACTACATGCAGGACGCCGCGCGCCACCTCGGTCTGGCTGCCTTCTACCAGGAAAAGCGCGATGCCTTCCGCCGCTTGCTGGCCGATACGCCCTTCGAGCTGCTGCCCTGTCGCGGTACCTACTTCCAGCTCGCCCGCTACGACGCCATCTCGGACCGGCCGGATACCGAATTCGCCCAATGGATGACGCGCGAAGTCGGCGTTGCGGTGATCCCGGTCTCCGTGTTCTATGCCGACGGGCGCGACGACAAGGTGGTGCGCTTCTGCTTCGCCAAGAAGGAGGAAACCCTGCAGGCAGCGGCCGAGCGCTTGCGCAAGGCTTTTGTGAAGCTTGGTTAAGGCGGCGAAAATTGGCTTGACGCTGGCGTGATGCGGCGCAAATAATTTGCCAATTCAATAAAACCCAACGAGGAAAAACCATGAGCATGCTGCAGGAATTCAAGGAATTTGCCGTCAAGGGCAACGCGATGGACCTGGCGGTCGGTGTCATCATCGGCGGCGCCTTCGGCAAGATCGTCGACTCCATCGTCGGCGACCTGATCATGCCGCTGGTCAGCCGCATCGTCGGCAAGCTCGACTTCTCCAATCTCTTCGTCGTGCTCGGCGACAACCCGAACAACCTGGCCACGCTGGCCGACCTCAAGAAAGCCGGCATCGCCGTCTTCGCCTACGGCTCCTTCCTGACCATCCTGGTCAATTTCATCATCCTGGCCTTCATCATCTTCATGATGGTCAAGCAGATGAACCGCCTGCGCAAGACGGAAGAAGCCCCGGCCCCGGCCGAACCGCCGCCGACCCCGGAAGACATCACGCTGCTGCGCGAGATTCGCGATTCGCTGAAGAAATAAGGCGTACCAGCGCCCATGAAAAAGCCGCCCGCGGGCGGCTTTTTTGTTTTTCTTTTGAACCGCTCATTTGACGGTCGTGACAGAAACTGAATCTACTGTTTGGATTTGTCCTGTGACGATGCGGCTATTTTTCGGCAGACATCGACGTAGTTTCTAGGGGTAAATTTTGCCGACGCATTTGGATGCGACTGGCGCAACTCGGTCGCCTGTGAGCGTATTTCACTGGCCTTTGTCGGGTTCTTTGCGCTATCCAGGGCGCTCGCGTATTCCTCTAGGTACTTTGCGTAGCCAATTGGATCCAGTTGGCGAATATTTTGTGCCTCAAGCAATGGCATGGCCTTCTCAAAGTAATTGGCGGCCTCGCTGGGTGCATTCCGAACCGCGGCTATTCTCGCTAGCTCCGACAAGCGCTGCGTAATATTGAATCGGTTGGGCTGAGGGGAGGACTCCTCCAGTTCCAGCGACTGTTTGAGGTAATTGTCTGCTCCATCGAAATCACATGTATATCCAAGCATTCTTCCGTAGCCATAACTCGCGGCCGATATGGCTTCCGAAGGCGCATTTCCCAGACGAGCGTTTATCAGAGTCCTTTTGTAGAACTCCTTTGCGGACGGGAAGTCGCCTATCGCTTCGGATCGTGATGCGGCTTCGTAATATTTGGCTGCGTTGTACCTGTTTATCGGGCTGGCACAACCGGAGATAACAATTGGGAGCGCAATGCAAAGAAGGCGAATCGGAGAGCTAAACATATGAAGCGAGTCTTTGGAGTATGAGGTTTGCGCGGCGAAGCGAGTAGTTTATATGACATCGGATTGTTGGTCGATGTCAAAGACTGTTGATTGCAGCGCCCACTTGATCTTTTGGAGAGAAAAATACCTGGAAATTCCAAGGCGTTTTTTCAGACCGCTAAGGCGGGTTGTTTAGCTATTGAAAACCGCCTCCCAAAGCCCGTGCACCGCAGCAATGTGTTGTTCCACCTCTTCCCGCGGCACCGGGGCCTTCGGGTTGGCCGACAGGCGTTTGGCGTGTTGCAGGCGGCGGTATTCGCGATAGGCGTTGCCGGCGGCCTTGGCCTGGGT
>JAYRUZ010000136.1:0-5313 GCA_041918795.1 Azonexus sp.
GCCGAGCTTCGATCTCTTCCTGCAACTGATGGCCGAACCGCGCGCCAAGGGCTTGCTGCATGGCGACATCTCGGCCATCACGCAGCGCAACCGCGACGTCCGCGTCATCCGCACCCTGCTCGAACGCAGCGACCTGCACGAGCGCCTGCTGCACGGCTCGGATTACCCGCTGCCCGGCATCGTGCCGCTGACTTCGCCCAAGCTGCTGGCGCGGGCCGGGTTGCTGCCAGCAAACGCGGTTCACGATCTCGACATCCTGCGCGAGCACAATCCGCTGCTCTTCGATTTCACCCTGAAACGCCTGCTGGCGTGGCAGGGCCATTCCTTTTCTCCGGCCGTCTTCCAGACGCGCCGCTTCTTTCCAGCGAGCCAAGCATGAGCGGACAGTTCGGACTCCTCAAACAGAAGCGTTTCGCCCCTTTCTTCGCCACGCAGTTCCTCGGCGCCTTCAACGACAACCTGTTCAAGAATGCGCTGGTCGTGTTGCTGACCTTTCAGGCGGCGCGGTGGACGACGCTGAAGCCGGAATTGCTGGCCAACCTGGCGGCGGGCATCTTCATCCTGCCCTTCTTCATCTTCTCGGCCACGGCCGGGCAGTTGGCCGACAAGTACGACAAGGCGACGCTGGCGCGGCTGGTCAAGGTGCTGGAAATGGCCATTATGGGCATTGCGGCGGCGGGCTTCTTCCTGACCAGCCTGCCGGTGCTGATGGTCGCGCTCTTCCTGCTCGGCTGCCATTCGACCCTGTTCGGGCCGGTCAAGTACGCCATCCTGCCGCAGCATCTGCATGCCGATGAGCTGGTCGGCGGCAATGCGTTGATCGAAGCCGGCACCTTCGTCGCCATCCTGATTGGCACGCTGGCCGGCGGCCTGCTCGCCGGCTCGGTCGAGCACCCGGCGTGGATCGCCGTTGGCGGCTTCGTCGTCGCGCTGGCCGGCTACCTGACCAGCCGCGGCATTCCCACCGCGCCGGCTCCAGCGCCCGAGCTCAAGGTCAATCTCAACCCGCTGACCGAAACCTGGCGCAACATCGCTTTCGCCCGCGAGAACCGCACGGTCTTCCTGTCCATCCTCGGCATCTCGTGGTTCTGGCTCTATGGCGCGCTCTTCCTGGCGCAGTTTCCGGCCTACGCCAAGTTCGTGCTGGGCGGCGGCGAGTCGTCGGTGACGCTGCTGCTCGCCACCTTCACGGTCGGCATCGGCGTCGGCTCCATGCTGTGCGAGCGCATGTCGGGCAAGCATGTCGAAATCGGCCTGGTGCCGTTCGGGTCCATCGGCCTGACGCTGTTCGGGGCCGATCTCTACTTCGCCTCGCCGGACAACCTGCTCGGCACGACGCCGCATGAGCTGCTCGGCCTGCTCAGCATCCCGGCCGTCTGGCGCGTGCTGTTCGACTTGATGATGCTCGGTGTCTTCGGCGGATTCTTCATCGTGCCGCTCTACGCCCTGGTCCAGTTGCGCAGCAGCGAGGCGCACCGCGCCCGCATCATCGCCGCCAACAACATCGTCAATGCGCTGTTCATGGTCGTTGGCGCGCTCGGCGCCGGCGCGGCGCTGGGGGCGGGGCTGTCGATTCCCGCACTGTTCGGCATCGCGGCCCTGCTCAATGCGGCGGTGGCGGTCTATATCTACGGGCTGGTGCCGGAATTCCTGATCCGCTTCATGGCCTGGCTGCTGATCAAGGCGGCCTACCGCCTGCGCACCGAGGGGGCGACGCGGATTCCGGAGGAAGGACCGGCGGTGCTGGTGTGCAACCACGTCAGCTTCGTCGATTCGCTGGTCATCGCCAGCGCCTCGCCGCGCCCGGTGCGCTTCGTGATGGATCACCGCATCTTCCGCACGCCGATTCTGAGCTACGTGTTCAGGCACGGCCGGGCCATTCCCATCGCGCCGGCCAAGGAAAATCCGGAAATCATGGAAAAGGCCTTCGCCGAAGTGTCGGCCGCGCTGAAGGCGGGCGAACTGGTCGCCATCTTCCCGGAAGGCGGCATCACCCGCGACGGCGAGTTGCAGACCTTCCGCCCGGGCATCGCCCGCATCCTCGCCGCCGACCCGGTGCCGGTCGTGCCGATGGCGCTATCCGGCCTGTGGGGCAGCTTCTTCTCCCGCGTCGATGGCGCCGCGATGAAAACACCGTTCCGCCGCGGCCTGTTCTCGCGCATCGGTCTGCGTGTCGGCGAGTCGGTGCCGGCCAGCGCGGCGACGCCGGAGCGCTTGCAGGCCGAGGTGCTGGCGCTGCGTGGCGAAGGTCGCTGAGCAACGGGCGCCGTGAGTTTCGAAATCCTGCGCGAGGCGTTTCAGTTCGGCTTGTTGGTACTTGCCGTGGTGGTGCTCGTCTTCCGCCGCCGACGCGGGCGTGATGGTTCAGAGTGGCGCGAACCGAGCTCGGTTCGCCTGCTCAGCCTCTCGCTGCTGGCGGCCGGCCTGGCCTTGAGTACCCCGATCGAGGCCGTGCGTTTCGTCTTGTATCGGAATCGTTGATCCGGCTTGGCCGGGGAAAGGTGAAATGTGGAAATCCTGAAAATCATTGGCCGGCTGATTCTGTTTCTGGTCGGCGGCTTGTTCCTTGCCAGCGGACTGTTTTGCGGCGTGATCGGCGCTACCTCGATCTCGGGCTGGATGATCGGCCTGATCGGTCTCGCTTTTGCCGCCCTGGGCGGCTACATGATCGCCAGCTCGGTGGGCCTGACCGGCAAGAAAAAGGACTTGCCCCCAGCAAGCGACAATAACGAAATTAACCAGGAGTAGCCATGAAAGTTCTCGGAGTACTGTTCAAGATCCTGTTGCTGCTGTTCGGCGTCGCTCTGTTGATTGCAGGCGGATTGGCTGGCGTGTTCGGCATTATCGAAGGCGGCAGCGAATTTCTGCTGGGCGGCGCCGTGCTCGGCGTGTTGGGGCTGATACTGAGCATCTGGATGATCTTCAGCTTTAAGAAGAAACCGGCCAGGCCTGAGCAAGCGGCGTCCGATGCCGAACGTGATCAGCCATGATTCCAGTCGAATACGCCGCGCTGGTTCACGGCTTTTTCGAGATGTTGGGCTTGGGTCTTGGCGCTGCCTTCTATCGTCGGCAGCGGCGCAAGTTCGGCGGTCAGAGCATCCTGGCGCCGGGTGAATTCGCTGTCGCCATCGGTTGTGTTTTCGGCGCGGCCTTCGGCAACAAGGCGGTGTTCTGGATCGAGCTGCCGCATCTTTTCGTCCAGCACTGGGCGACGCCGACGCTGCTGTTCGGCGGGCAGTCGATGGTAGGCGGACTGGTCGGTGGGTTGCTGGGCGTCGAGATTGCCAAGAAGCTGACCGGCATCACGCGCTCGACCGGCGATGCTTTTGTCTTTCCGACCTTGCTCGGGCTGATGATCGGTCGCGTCGGCTGCTTCCTGGCCGGGCTGGAGGATGGCACCTTCGGTGTGCCGACCGATCTGCCTTGGGGCATCGATTTCGGCGACGGGATTCCGCGCCATCCGACGCAGCTTTATGAAATTCTCTTCGCTGGGGGGCTCTGGGCCGTGCTGGCCCGTTGGCGTGCGGCTTTGGCCGATCGGCCGGGCTTGCTGTTCAAGCTGATGTTCGTCGCCTATCTGCTGTGGCGTTTGCTGATCGACGGCCTGAAGCCGGTGCCTTATGCCTATCCGCTTGGGCTGTCCGGCATTCAATGGGTGTGTTTGTTGGCTTTGTCAGTCTATGGGCCGATTACCGCCAGGGCGTGGCGACCTGTTGGCCACCTGGTGGCGGAGAAGGCGCATGAAGCGTGAAAAGGACAAGATCGGTCAGGCCTTGCTGATCCTGGTCGGACTCTTTCTTGTGTTCAGCGGCGGATCGTGTGCCGTGCTGACGGGTTGGGATATGTGGTTGCCGAGCCTGGTCGGCTTGGCGACGGCCTTGCTGGGATTCTGGATCATGTCGCTGGCGGTCAAGGAGAACGCTGGTGAAAACAACGACGGCGATAGCGCCGATAAGGAAAAACAATGAGCCGCAAAAACCGTCCCTGGTTGTTCTACGACACCACCGCTTCGGTCTGCTCCACCTGCCTGCGCCAGGTCGAGGCCAAGGTGGTGATCAAGGGCGACGAGGTCTATCTCGACAAGTGGTGCCCGGCACATGGTAGCGAGCGGGTGCTGATTGCCGACGACGCCGAGTACTACCGCCTGTGCCGCGAGGTCTACGTGAAGGCGCCGGAAATGCCGGAGCGCTTCAATACCGAGATGCGTCACGGCTGCCCGTACGACTGCGGCCTGTGCCCGGACCACATGCAGCATTCCTGCCTGTCGGTGGTCGAGATCACCGAGCACTGCAACCTGCGCTGCCCGGTGTGCTATGCCGAATCCGGGCCGGAACGGCAGGTGCACCGTAGCCTGGCCGAGGTCGAGGCGATGCTCGACGCGGTCGTCGCCAACGAGGGCGAGCCGGACGTGGTGCAGCTTTCCGGCGGCGAGCCGACCCTGCATCCGGATTTCTTCGCCATTCTAGACGCCGCCAAGGCGCGGCCGATCCGCCACCTGATGATCAACACCAACGGCCTGCGCCTGGCGCGCGAGCCGGAGTTTGTGGCGCGCTTGGCCAGCTACAAGCCGGGCATCGAGATCTACCTGCAGTTCGATTCGCTGCGCGACGAGGTCTTGCAGCAATTGCGCGGGGCCGATCTGGCCGAGATTCACGAGCGGGCGCTGGCCAACCTGGAGGCGCACGGGATTTCGACGACGCTGGTGATGACCGTCAAGCGCGGCGTCAACGACGACCAGATCGGTGAGGTCATCCAGCACGGCCTGAAATACCGCTGCGTGCGCGGCGTGACCCTGCAGCCGGTGTCCGACGCCGGGCGCAACCTGGCCTTCGAGCCGCAGCGCCATCGCCTGACGGTGAGCGAGGTGCGCCGCCGGGTGGCCGAGCAGTCGGGGCTGTTCACGCTCGACGACATCGTGCCGGTGCCGTGCAACCCGGATACGCTGGCCATGGGCTACGCGCTCAAGCTGGGCGACGAAGCCATGCCGCTGACCCGCCACCTCGGCCCCGAGGCGTTGCTGGCCGGGCCGCGCAACACCATCGTCTTCGAGCGAATGGACGAAAATGCGCCGGCGATCAAGGAGGCCGTGTTCAAGCTCTTCTCGACCAACCATTCGCCCGAGTCGCAGGCCAATTGCCTGTCGGCGCTGCTCTGCTGCCTGCCCGCCATCTCGGCGCCGGAACTGGGCTATGAGAA
Organism: Azonexus sp.; assembly: GCA_041918795.1. Classification (GTDB taxonomy): domain Bacteria; phylum Pseudomonadota; class Gammaproteobacteria; order Burkholderiales; family Rhodocyclaceae; genus Azonexus. The sequence goes on from JAYRUZ010000136.1 coordinate 5,197, forward strand.
CGTCTTCCGCGTGCTCATCGTGCAGTTCATGGATGCGGCCAATCTCGACCTGCGCGCCCTGAAGAAATCCTGCGTGCACTTCGCGCAACCGGACGGCCGGCTGATTCCCTTCGAGGC
>JAYRUZ010000137.1:0-5305 GCA_041918795.1 Azonexus sp.
GCCGAGGTTTCCCGAAACAGCGGCCAGACGACCACCGAGATCGCTTCCAATCTACAGCGCTTGGCCGGCGACTCGGCGCAAACGGCGCGCGAAGTCGACGTGTTGGCTCGCCAGGCCGATGAAATCAGCTCCATTGTCCAATTGATCCATGAAATCGCCGATCAGACCAATCTCCTGGCACTCAATGCCGCCATCGAGGCTGCCCGCGCCGGCGAATCGGGGCGCGGCTTTGCCGTCGTCGCCGACGAGGTCCGCCAGCTGGCCGAACGTACATCCAAGGCGACCAAGGATATCGACACCCTGGTCACCAGCATTCGGCAGAACTCCAGCATGGCGCGCAACGCGATGGAAAACCTGTCGCACACGGCGCAGGATTTCAGCGATCGCGGCGTCAGGGCGACTGGCGACATGGAGCGCTTGGCCACCCTGTCGCGCAAGATGGAAGGCGTCATCGCGGCCAGCGCGCTGAACAGCTTCATCGAAGTCGCCAAAGTCGACCACCTTGTTTTCAAGTTCCGCATCTACATGGGTTTGTTCGGCCTTGAGCAACTCCATGCGCACGACGTGACCGACCATACCGCCTGCCGGCTCGGCAAATGGTATTACGAGGGTGACGGCAAAGCCTGCTTCAGCCAATTGCCGGGCTACCGCGAAATGGAGACCCCGCATGCCGAAGTGCACACACGCGGCATCGCTGCCCTGCGCGCCCGCGATACGGGGGATATCGCCGCCATGCTGCGCAATGTCCAGGCGATGGAAGACGCCAGTGTCAAAGTGATCGACAGCCTCTCGGCAATGGCTGCCGCCGCAAAGAATGATGCCAGCGTGCTCTGCCATTGAAGCACAGGGAGCCAACATTCGAAGGGCGCCACGGGGCCGGCCGCTCCCCTAGGCGTGCCGGCGCTCATCCCTACGGGCTTGGGGCTGGGCGCCGATGACCGAGACGCGCAAGGTACGATGCAAGCATTGCGTGCACTACTACATCACGCACGACATTAACTTCCCTTACGGTTGCCGCAGCCTCGACTTCAAGAGCCGGAAACAGCCGATCCTCGTCGTCGTCGAATCTTCCGGGCAAGACTGCTTGTATTTCACGGCCAAGCCAGGGAGCGAAGACGACCGGTCGCGTTAGAATCCGCAATAAATCACTGGCAGGAAGCGCATGAGCAAGACCGAACACGCCCCCGAAACACAAGCCACCAAGTTTCTCAAAACCCACAAGGTGCCCTTTTCGAGCCATCTGTACGCCTACGAGGAACATGGTGGCACCAAGGTATCGGCGCGCGAGCTGAATGTCGACGAGCATGCGGTGGTCAAGACGCTGATTTTCGAGGATGAGGGCGCCAAGCCACTGGTGGTGCTGATGCACGGCGACTGCAAGGTCTCGACCAAGGAGTTGGCGCGCCAGATCGGCTGCAAGAAGGTCGAGCCGTGCAAACCTGAAGTCGCCAACCGCCACACCGGCTACCTGGTCGGCGGCACCAGCCCGTTCGGCACCAAGAAGGCGATGCCCGTCTATATCGAAAAGACCATCCTCGATCTTCCCCTCATTTATATAAATGGCGGCCGTCGTGGCTATCTGGTCGGCATCCACCCGCACGACATCCTGCGCACGCTGAATCCCAAACCGGTCGAGGCGGCACTCAAAGGATAATTACACAATTCAATCGTGACGATTTAGTCAATCGATTGGAGCTATAGATCCGCGGCGCGCACAATGCCTTCCATACCGAAGGAGATGCGCCATGACCCAACTCGTTATCCAGCACTACGAAAAGCCCGCCGCCCGCCGCCACTTGTGGATCGGCATGGCGATGGCCGTTGTCGCCCTCGCCTTCGCTGTCGAGCAATCCGCCCAATGGCTGGCCGCCCACCCGATGGCCGCCAAGGGCCTCGAAGCCAGCTTGCTGGCCGGCTTGGCCACCGGCCTCGGCGCGATTCCGGTGCTTTTCATGTCTCGCCCGAGCGAACGCCTGATGGCCCCGATGCTCGGCCTGGCCGGCGGCATGATGCTCGCCGCCAGCCTCTTCTCCTTGCTCGTTCCGGCAGTCGAGATTGTCACCGCCAACGGTACGCCGTGGGCACTGGGTATCGCCACCGCCGGCGCCTTGTTGGCCGGCGTTGCCGCCATGCAGCATATCGATCGTCGCTTGCCGCACGAGCATGTCGAGGATGTCGAAAGCAACGGCATGCAGCCGAATGTCGCCCTCGTCGTCGCCGCCATTGCCATCCACAACGTGCCGGAAGGCCTTGCCGTCGGCGTCGCCGCTTCAGCGGGCGCCGATCACGGCATGACCTTCGGCATCGCCTTGCAGAACATTCCGGAAGGCTGGATCGTGGCCAGTGCCATGATCGCGCTTGGCGCCGCGCCCTTGCGTGCCGCCTTGATCGCTCTCGGCACCGGCTTGGTCGAACCGGTCGGTGGTTTGTTCGGCGTCATCGCCAGCAGCCTGGCCGGCGCCGCCTTGCCGCTCGCCCTTGCTGCCGCCGCCGGGGCCATGTTGTGGGTAGTCAGCCACGAGTTGATCCCGGCCTCGCACAAACCCGGTTCGGTCGGCATGGGCACGGCCGGTTTGGCAGCCGGCTTCGCCGTCATGACCACCCTCGCCACCATTCTCTGAACCGGAAAATTCTCGCCGAACTTTCACGCCTGTTGCCGGTCATTCGAGTGTCGTACCCACCCCAACGAAGGAGACGAATCATGCCCAGCAGAGCAATCATCAAGATTATCCAGCATCGTCATTTCCTGACCTCGACGCCCGAGAAGAGCGTACGCGCCGTGGCCCAGCACATGAAGGAAAACGGCGAAGGTGCCGTACTGATCGTGTCGCCGGAGGACGGCACGCTGATCGGCATCTGCACCGAACGCGACCTGGCCTTCAAGGTCCTGGCCGAAGGCCTGGATGCCCATACCACGCCGGTCCGCTCGGTGATGACGGCCACCCCGCAAAGCATCGGGCCGGACAAACCCTTCGGCCACGCCCTGCACCTGATGTACGAAGGCGGCTTCCGGCACATGCCGGTCGTGCTGGAAGACGGCCGGCCGATTGGTGTTCTTTCTGCCCGCGATGCGCTGGGTCTGGAGATGTTCGACTTCCGGCGCGAGCTGGAACAGCGAGAGGATCTGGCCGTCATCCTGTGAGCAAGCGCTCACCATCACACCCAAGCCGGGCTCGTCACCCGGCTTTTTGTTGCTCTCAGATCGAGCGTTCGATGATGACGCCGACGCGCTTGACGCCCGGCATCATGCCGAGTTTGGCGACCGAGACGCGAACCCAGTTGGCCGCGAAATTTTCGAGCAGGTAGGTCGCGATGTGCTCGGTCAGCTTTTCCAGCAGGTTGAAATGGCTGGCCGCCAGGTCGGCGCGCAGGCGCTCGACGACGACGGCGTAGTCCACGGTGTCGCGGATGTCGTCGCTGGCGCCGGCTGACGCGGTGGACACGCCGATCTGCAGCGAGATTTCAACCGTCTGCGCCATGGCTTTTTCGCGCGGATAGATACCTATCCAGGTCTCAGCGCGCAGTTCTTCGATGAAAATGATGTCCATGGGGCGGTGCACCGCAGCAGGGGGTGTAAAATTTGGCGCGATTGTACCCCAGCGAACGATTTCACCCATGCCAAACACGCTCTACCCCATTCTCGCCGTTGTCGCCGCCTACCTGATCGGCTCGATTCCCTTCGCGATGATCTCGTCCAAGGTCTTCGGCCTGGCCGATCCGCGCAGCTACGGCTCGGGCAATCCGGGGGCAACCAACGTGTTGCGCAGCGGCAACAAGAAGGCGGCGCTGATGACGCTGGTCGGCGATGCGCTGAAAGGCACGCTGGCCGTCATTGCTGCGCAGCAACTCGGTTTCTCCGATACCGTTGTCGCACTGGTGGCACTCGCCGTTTTCCTCGGCCACCTCTACCCGATTTTCCTGAAGTTCAAGGGCGGCAAGGGTGTCGCCACCGCCGCCGGGGTCTTGCTGGCGCTCGATCCCAGCCTCGGCCTGGCCACGCTGGGCGTCTGGCTGCTCGTCGCCTACGTGTCGCGCTACTCCTCGCTCGCCGCCCTCTGTGCTGCCATCGCCGCCCCGATCGTTTCTGCCTTGATGCATGGCGGCAACACGCAGACCATTGTCGTCGGCCTGCTTGGCATGGCGCTGATCGGCAAGCATTGGCAGAACATCCAGCGCCTGATGGCCGGCCAGGAATCGAAAATCGGCAGCAAGAAAAAAGCCTGACCCGCATACATGGCCCTGCCTTCGCCCGAACTGCTCGCCTCGTACTGGTCACCGGGCGAGCTCGAAACCAACATCATCATCTTCATGAATCTGCTCGGGGCGCTCGCCCTCGGGCTGCTGCTGGGCTATGAGCGGGCCTACCACGGGCGGGCGGCCGGCATGCGGACCTATGGCCTGGTATGCACTGCCTCCTGTGCGCTGGTAGTCATCTCGGGCTATCCGCAATTCTGGTACGGTGGCCACTCGGCCTTTGTCGGCGCCCCGCCACCCGACCCGACCCGCGTCATCCAGGGCGTCGTTACCGGTATCGGCTTTCTCGGCGCCGGCGTGATCATGAAGGAAGGCTTCTCGATCAGCGGCCTGACGACCGCTGCCTCGATCTGGGCTTCGTCGGCCATCGGCATCATGGTCGGCGTCGGCTTCTACGGTGCCGCCATCCTGCTGGCCATCCTGTCAGCCGCCTGCATGACCCTCGTCTCGCGGCTGGAAGGCTGGCTGCCATCGCGCCCGGCGGTCGCCATCACCATGGGCTTTCGTCCCGGCTTCGTACCGCGCGACGACGTGCTTAAACGCGTGGCACTCGAACGCGGCTACGAAATCGCCTGGGGCACCCTGCGCATCGAGCAAAGCAACGGCCACCCGGTCTGGCACTTCGTTGCCGTTGCCCTGCACAAAAATCAGGGCAGCAGCATGCCCGAACTGGCCCAGGAACTCTCCCGCTTCGAAGGCGTCGAGAGTTTCGATTTGTCGCACGCCCGGAACTGAGTTCGCCGCCCCGGCATAACCGTCCGCGACGGAACGAATAGCCAAAGCCAATCCATCGAATTGAAACTATAGATTGGATTGATTGAAAGCCTCATCCTAAACTGGGTTCATCAAGTCTCCCCGACTTGGCATCTGGTTCAGGAGGTCCACATGATTACCCGTTTCATCGACCGCTGGTTCGACGACCTGTCCTGGGACTCGTACATCGATGTTCTGGCCACCCTGCCGGAAACTTTCTAGACCGCTACGTCTTGCAAAGTTTCGTCAGGAAAGGGAACCAAGCACTGCCACGACTCTCCAATCGCCACAATTCACC
>JAYRUZ010000138.1:0-5281 GCA_041918795.1 Azonexus sp.
AACCGATGCTGGCGATGGCGAGACTGGCGGCGACGATAAGGCTGGCGATCTTTTTCATGTTTCGACTCACTTCGGAATGTGATGCTGATGAGCCGAATAACGATGCGTCGTCGCTGTCGATGACCGGCGTCGTGTACCGAAGTGTTGCCAATTGTTGCCGGCAGGCGATAGGTCTCCGCCAAAGAAAAAAGGCTTCGATTGCTCGAAGCCTTTGCTCTGTATTCGTTGGTGCCCAGGAAGGGACTCGAACCCCCACGCCTCTCAGCGCTAGTACCTGAAACTAGTGCGTCTACCAATTCCGCCACCTGGGCACAGGTGCGAAGAGCGCGCATTATATCGGATTCCCGGGAAATGGGAAGCCTTATTTTGCAATTTAGGGATTCGAATGTTCTGCCCCGGCTTGTGAGACAATGCGCGGCATCAGGCGGGGCCAAAGAAAAAAGGCTTCGATTGCTCGAAGCCTTTGCTCTGTATTCGTTGGTGCCCAGGAAGGGACTCGAACCCCCACGCCTCTCAGCGCTAGTACCTGAAACTAGTGCGTCTACCAATTCCGCCACCTGGGCACAGGTGCGAAGAGCGCGCATTTTATAGGAAAGACACTCGATGTCAAGAAAGAAACTCTCCAAGATTCGCCGGGCCGATCCCTTTTTTGAGCGTGAGTCCGCCCGTTACGATTTTCCGCTGCCTTCGCGCGAGTATGTCTCGCAGGTTCTGGAAAACGAGGGGCGACCGGTCAACTTTGTCGAACTGGGTGGCTTGCTCGATATTGCCGATAGCGAGCGCGACATGTTCCAGCGCCGCCTGGGCGCCATGGAGCGGGAAGGCCAGTTGATGCGTAATCGCAAGGGCGATTACATCCTGCCGGAACGGGCCAGCCTGATTCCCGGTCGCGTTCAGGGTCATGCCGATGGCTACGGTTTTCTCGTGCCGGATGACGGTAGCGCCGACCTCTTCCTCGATCAGCACCAGATGGGCAAGGTACTGCATGGTGACCGCGTACTGGCACGCGTCGTCGGCATCGACCGCAAGGGGCGGCCCGAAGGCAGCATTGTCGAGGTGACGGAGCGGGCCAATACCAAGGTGGTGGGCCGCGTCTTCGTCGAGCATGGCGTGGTTTTCGTCGTGCCGGAGAACCGCCGCATTTCGCAGGATATTCTGGTGCCGCCGGAGAAGAAGGCCAAGGTGAAGCCCGAGTCCGGTCAGGTGGTGATGGTCGAGATCATCGAGCAGCCGAGCAAGTTCTCTCAGCCGATCGGGCGCATCATCGAGGTGCTGGGCAATTACGCCGATCCCGGAATGGAGATCGAGATCGCCCTGCGCAAACACGATCTGCCGTTCGAGTTCCCGGCGGCCGCCTTGGCCGAGAACGAAAAAATGCCGGACAAGGTGCGCAAGCTGGACCACAAGGGGCGGGTTGATCTACGTGATCTGCCGCTGGTCACCATCGACGGTGAAACGGCGCGCGACTTCGACGACGCAGTCTATTGCGCCAAGAAGGGACGCGGCTGGCGTCTGGTCGTGGCCATTGCCGACGTGTCGCATTACGTGACGCCGGGCATGGCGCTCGACAAGGAAGCCTTGTCGCGCGGCAATTCGGTTTATTTCCCGCGTCGGGTCATTCCGATGCTGCCGGAAAAACTGTCGAACGGCATCTGCTCGCTGAACCCGGATGTCGAGCGACTGGCCATGGTTTGCGACGTTGAGATCAGCGCCACCGGCAAGCTGGGCGAATATCGTTTTTACCCGGCGGTTTTCCGTTCCCATGCACGGCTGACTTACAACCTCGTCTGGTCCTGGCTGTCCGGTGAAAAATCGCCGGAAAGCGAGGTGCACCGCAGCATCCTGCCGCAGGTTCAGGATCTGTACAAGCTGTACAAGGTGCTGCACAAGGCACGCGGCCAGCGGGGCGCCATCGATTTCGAGACGACCGAGACGATGATGTTGTTCAACGAACAGGGCAAGATCGACAACATCGTGCCGGTCGTGCGCAACGATGCGCACCGTATCATCGAGGAATGCATGCTGGCGGCCAACGTTTGTGCCTCCGATTTTCTGGCCCAGCACAAGCAGACCTGCCTCTATCGCGTGCATGAGTCGCCGTCGGAGGACAAGCTGCAGAATCTGCGCAGCTTCCTCGGTGAATTCGGGCTGGCGCTGGGCGGTGGTGAGGATCCCAAGGCCAAGGATTACGCTGTCTTGCTCGAGAAGATCAAGCCGCGTCCTGATTTCCAGCTATTGCAGACGGTAATGTTGCGTTCGCTGCGCCAGGCCATGTACAGCCCGGACAACGTTGGACACTTCGGCCTGGCTTACGAGCATTACGCCCACTTCACCTCGCCCATCCGGCGCTATCCCGATCTCCTGGTGCATCGCGCCATCAAGGCCGTACTGGCTGGTGAAGGCTATACGCCGGCCATGGCCTGGGACGATATCGGTCTGCAATGTTCGTCGACCGAGCGGCGGGCCGACGAGGCGACGCGCGACGTCGAGAACTGGCTGAAAACCTACTACATGAAGGAACGCATTGGCGAGGTGTTTACCGGGACCATCTCGGCCGTCACCGCCTTCGGTATCTTCGTGGCGCTCGACGAAGTTTATGTCGAAGGCCTGGTGCATGTTTCCGAACTGGGGGCCGATTACTTCCAGTTCGATGCAATCAAGCACCAGATGCTCGGCGAGCGGACCGGCCAACGTTTCCGCCTGGGTGACCGGGTGGAGGTGAAGCTAGTGCGGGCCGATCTGGAAAGCAACCGGATCGATTTCGTGCTGGCGCAGGAACCTGCTGGCGGGCTGCCGCGCAAGGCGGGCGTGGTGCGTAAATCGGCGGCGGCTCCGAGGCCGGCCAAAGCGGTGGTCAAACCGGTCGCCCGGAATAAAGCCGTCAAGGCCAAGCCTGCTGCTGTAACGGCCAAGCCCAAGGCGAAACCAGCTGCCAAAAAAGCCAAGGCAAAAGCAAAACCTGCGGGTAAGGCCAAGGCGGCTGGCAAGACGGGGCGCCGTCGTTAATCAGCTCTCAGTGATGCTGCGGATCGAGCAGGTCCGCAGCTTTAGCGACGATGCGGGCAGTCTGCTCCTCGTCGACACCGGGCAGTTGCTCGGTCAGCCATTCCAGTGTGGCCCCCGGGATAAGATGCTTGGCTTCGGCGATATCTGAAGGCAAAGCAGGGTCGTCCGGGCCGCCGGCCGTCAGGTGGCGGGCGGCATCGACACAGAGGCGGGAGAGATTGGCGCGGGTGTTGTCGATGCCGCGGATCAACTGAACGAGCAGTCCTGGCAGATGCCAGATTTCGGCACAAGCCAGAGTCAGGTCTTTGAAGCGGAAGCCGCAGGTATCGACCTGCGCTTGCAATGAGCGAGCCGAGCGGCCGCTATGCAGGGCCGCCAGGGCGGTCTCCGGCAATTCCGGCGCGAACGACCAGAGCAGCAATTCACCGATTTCCGAGAGCAGGGCCGCCATGGCCACTTCGTCAGGGGAAATGTCGGCGCGAGCCGAGCCCCAGTGCAAGGCGAGGTGGCGTGCGAGATGGGAGCGCGCTTCGCTGGCGGCCAGTCCGATATTGCTTTCGTCGGTTTCCGGGCTGTCGAGCAGCAGTTTGCGAAAGTTTTCCGTGCCCAGTTGCATGACCGCACCGAGCGGGGTCGTTGTCTCGTGGCCCAGACGCTGGGTGCGTTTTGCCTCGGCCTGGCGCAGCAGGCGCAGGCACAGGAAAGGGTCGGCGCCGGCAATGTCGGCCAGCTCGCGGGCGGACAGACGTTCGCCGAGGCTTTCCTCAAGTTGCAGCAGCAGAGCCTTGGAACGCGGCATACACGGAATCTCGCGGTTGCTCATGAAGGCCGCCCACTGGTTCACACCCCAATGCTGTTGATACGTTGTCAGCATACGTCCCCGCTTATGTTGCCGATATGACTACATTAACGGCAGATTTGACAATGTTTCAAGACAATTCTTTATATCGAGTGCGATGGGTTCGTTACAATGGCGAAATTACGGGAGGGGTATGAATAAAAGCGAACAATCGCTCTCCGGAAATTCCGATCGTCCATTGCCGAGCGAATTGGTCACAGGCCATGCCGTGATCGATCACGAGCATCGTCTGTTGCTCGATTACATCCTGCGTCTGCGCGAGATTTGCGATGACCACGATGCGTCGCGAGTCACGTGCGGCGGGTGTAGCCCGACCTTGATCGCCGACTGCGAAAGCCGTCTGGTCGGCATTCTTGGCGACCTGCTGGCCTACATCCTGGATCACTTCCGCAACGAAGAGAACATCATGCGCGATTCGCTGCTGCTGGCGGTCGAGCGCGATACGGGTGAGGCGCACATGGAGGACCATGCGGCGATCTCGAGCAAGGTGCAGGAAATCGTCACCACTCTGGAAACGCCGAAGACCATACAGCGCGTCCGTGAGCTCGAGCAGCTATTGCTGCGCTGGGTAACCAACCATATCGCGCTGCACGACATGCTGCTCGTGCGTTGGCTGGAACGCGAGGACTCGCCGATCCGCCTGCGTGCCCTGACGCCGGCCTGAACGTTTCCGCCGGCGGCGATGAGCGCTAAAATGCGCGCCTCGTCTTCGCGAAAGCAGCCATGTCCTCCCGCCTGATCTACGGCTTTCATGCCGTCACTTCCAAGCTCCGTCACGACCCGGAATCCGTCAAGGAAATCATCATCGACGGCGCGCGTCAGGATGCGCGGGCCCGCGATCTGATCAAGCATGCCGAGTTGCAGGGCGTGAAGCTGGTCATCGCCGATGGCAAGCGCCTGGACGGCTTTGCCGCCGGCGGCCGGCATCAGGGCGTGGTGGCGCGCATCGAGGGCGGACGCAAGGCGGCGCATCTCGACGACGTGCTCGATACGCTGACCGAACCGGCTTTCCTGCTCGTGCTGGACGGTGTGACCGACCCGCGCAACCTCGGCGCCTGCCTGCGCGTCGCCGACGCGGCTGGCGTGCATGCCGTGATCGCGCCCAAGGACAAGTCGGCCGGCCTCAACGATGTGGCCGTCAAGACGGCCTGCGGGGCGGCCGAGACGGTGCCTTACATCATGGTTACCAACCTGGCGCGCACGCTGCGCGAGCTGAAGGAACGCGACATCTGGGTGGTCGGTACGGCCGGCGAGGCAGAGAGCGATCTCTACACCGCCGACTGGCCGCAGGCCACCGCCTGGGTCATGGGGGCCGAAGGCGAGGGCATGCGCCGCCTGACGCGCGAGACCTGCGACCAGTTGGTCAATATCCCGATGTACGGCTCGGTCGAGAGCCTGAACGTTTCGGTCGCCGCC
>JAYRUZ010000139.1:0-5236 GCA_041918795.1 Azonexus sp.
TGTAAGCGGTGACGACCCAGACCGGGTTTTGCGCGGCCATGCGGTGCATGTCGAGGATGGGTTGCGAGCGGCTGGCTTGCAGTTGCACCACGTCCCAGCCGGCGCCGAGTTCCTTGAGCGTGGTGGTTGCCGTGGCCAGGTTTTCCAGCGTGACGAAGTTCATCACCAGCCGGCCGCCGGGTTTCAGGCGGCCGAGGATCAGCCTGATCAGTTCGGCCAGTTCGCCGCCCGAACCGCCGATGAAGACAGCGTCCGGGTCGGGCCAGGTGTCGAGCTGCGCCGGCGCCTTGCCCTCGCTTAGCGTGTAGTTGCCGACGCGGAACTTGGCCGCATTGGCGCGGGCGTTGGCGGCGTCACCCTCGTTTTTCTCGATGGCCCAGACGTGGCCGTTGGTGGCGATGCGGGCGCATTCGAGGCCGACCGAGCCGGAACCGGCGCCGATGTCCCAGACAATGCTGTCCGGCGTCAGGCGCAGCTTGGCCAGCGACAGGGCACGAGCTTCCTGCTTGGTGATCAGGCCTTTTTCCGGCGAGCGCTGGATGTAGTCGAGGTCGTCGAGGCCGAAGGACGGGCGAGCCGCCTCCGGCTTGCGTTCGACCAGCACCACATTGGGCTGCGGAAATTGCATTTTTGCGGCGTCCACCGCAGCCAGGTCGGTGAAGATGACTTCATCGTCAAGCAGCAGGCGGCAGGCCACCGAGAGCTTGACCTCATCGCCGTAGCCGGCCGTGATCAGCGCCCGGGCCAGCCGGTCCGGCGTGTTCTCCGGGCCGGTGAACAGCGCCACGCGCGGGTGCCGGGCGATGCTGCGCATCAGCTTGTAGAGGCCGTGCTGCGGCGTCGCGCCAACGAACCATTCGCCGGCATCAGCGCTGTGGCAGGTGGCGATGGACACGTCCTGCCAGGCGGTCTTGAAGCGGGCGAAGGCCAGTTGCAGGGTTGATACGGCGGGGATGATCGTGAAACCGTCGCGGCCGAGCTTGCCGGTCAGCCAGGAGGCGATGCCGTGGCACAGCGGGTCGCCGGTGGCCAGCGCGACGGTGGTTTTCCCCTGTTCGCGGGCGGCGAGAATCCAGCCGGCGACCTGGCCGAGTTGGCCGTCCATGTCGCGGCATTCGGCGCTCGGCGCCAGGTGCGGGCGCACTAGGTCCAGCGTACGGCCGGCACCGATCACCAGATCGGCCGTCGCCAGTTGCTGGCGGGCGGCATCCGACAGGCCGGCCCAGCCGTCGTCGAGGATGCCGAGGAGGGTGCAGGTTTCAGAGGGCTTCATCTTGATCGACCCGGCAAATGAATTGTCCTTCGAAGTCGCAGACCAGGACGGCGAGGTGGTAGTCGCCGGGGTATTGGCCCTTGAGGCTGCGAATGGCTTTTTTGGCCAGCTGTTTGTGGAAATCGACGGCGAGGCCGAGGGCGGCCAGTCTTTCGGCCGCGAAACGGGCGGTTTCGGCGGCGCGGATTTCCTCGATCAGGTCGTCCGGGGCGCCGACTTCGCGCGCCGAGTCGGCCAGGATGTCGCGGTCGATCTCGGCCTTCCAGGCGTGGGTGACGGCCAGGCCCTGGCACATCTTGGTCAGCTTGCCGACCATGGCGCCGATATAGACGTGCGGCACCTGCCGCTTGATGGCGCTGGTGAAGGCCGCCTTGACGAAGTCGCCCATCTGAACGAAACAGGATTCGTCGAGTTCCGGCAGCTGGCGCATGGCGAATTTTTCGGTACGGCCACCGGTGGTGAAGACGATGCTGGTCTGGCCTTGCTTGGCCGCCACATCGACGGCCTGCACGACGCTGGCGCGGAAGGCAGCCGTCGAATAGGGGCGGACGATGCCGGTGGTGCCGAGAATGGAAATGCCGCCGAGGATGCCGAGCCGTGCATTGAGCGTCTTCTTGGCCATTTCGTCGCCGCCGGGCACGGAAATGGTGACTTCCAGGCCGTCGTGGTCGAGCAGTTCGCCGGCCACGGCACGCACGTTGTCGAGGATGTTGCGACGGGGTACCGGGTTGATCGCCGGGCCGCCGACTTCCAGCCCGAGGCCGTCCTTGGTCACCACGCCGACGCCGAAGCCGCCCTTGAGCACGACCTCGCCGGCGCGATGCTTGAGGATGCGCACATCGGCCGTCATATGGGCGCCATGGGTGGCATCGGGGTCGTCACCGGCATCCTTGACGATCACCGCATGAGCCAGGCCGGCGCTTTCCTCGACGCTGCCGTCGATCACCGCGAAGCCGACGTCCTGGCCGTTGGGCAGGTGGCAGAGCACGGTTTCCGGCACCTCGCTGAGCAGCAGGCCGAGCGTGGCCGCCCGCGCTGCCGCTGCCGAGCAGGCGCCGGTGGTAAAGCCGGTACGGTTGCCGCGCTTGCGTTTGGCGTCGCCCTTGCGGACCTTGGCGGGCTTTTCGCTGTCGCTCATGCGGCCTGCTTTTGCTCGGCCTCGGCCAGCGAAAGCATGGCGTGGATGGCGGCGACGACCAGGGTCGAGCCGCCCTTGCGGCCCTTGATGGCAACCCACGGTACTTCGTTGAGGGTCATCATCAGGTCTTTGGATTCGGCCGCCGAGACAAAACCGACCGGCATGCCGACGACCAGCGCAGGTCGGGCGCCTTCTTCGCGGATCAGGCGGACGAGTTCGATCAGCGCGGTCGGCGCGTTACCGATGCCGACGATGGCGCCGTCCAGCTTGCCGAGGCGATGCGCCTTGCGCATGGCCTGCACCGCCCGGGTGCTGTTGACCGCCTTGGCCGCCTCGATCACGTCGAGGTCGGAAATGTAGTGGTGGGTAGTCAGGCCGAAGTGGGCGAGACGTGGCTTGGACAGCCCGACGCAGATCATTTCGACATCGGCGACGATGGGCGTGTTGCCCTTGAGCACCGCTTTCATCCCGGCTTGCATGGCTTCCGGATGGAAGGCGGTCAAGCCATTGAATTCGAAATCGGCGTTGGCGTGGATCATCCGGCGGACGAGCGGCCATTGCTCATCCGTGTAGGCGTGCGGCCCGGCTTCGGCGTCGATGATGGCGAAGGAGTCGTGCTCGATGGCGCGCCCGGCGGCGGTCAGCTGTTCGGTAACGGTATTGCTGGCGGTGTTGCTGGTCATGGGGATCCTCGCAAATCAGTCGTGTTTGTGTGAGCAGCCGTGATGATGCTCATGGCCGTGCCCGTGTCCTTGATGATGATCATGCCCGTGGGCGCAGCCGCCGGTCGCCGTGTGGCTGTGGTCGTGCAGGTGCTCGTCCTCGGCCAGCTCGCGGTACTTGCAACCGTCGCATTCGAGCATGCCGCCACCAACTGCCTCGCCTTCGGCCTTGTCGTCGAGCAGGGCAAAGATGCCCGGGTCGAAGCCGAAGTGCCGGCCGACGGCAAAGGCGACCTGCGGATACTGTTGCTTAAGGCGTTCGACCTGGGCCTGGATGCGCTCGATCAGCACGCCGGTGAACAGATAGACCGGGACGATGGCGACCTGCATCATGCCCAGTTTGACGTGGCGCTGGACCACCGTTTCCAGGCGCGGCCAGGTGACGCCGGTGAAGGCGAGGTCGACGAGTTCGTGGTCGTTTTCCTCGAAGATCCAGCGTGCCATCTTGGCCAGCTCGCCATTGGCGCCGGCATCCGACGAGCCGCGGCCGAGCAGGATGACGCCGGTGGTCTGGGGGTCGGGCATGGCCTGCTGTTTCATCAGGAGGTCGAGCTGGCCCTGCAGCACGGCGAAGATGTCGCGTCCCATGCCGAGGTGGCGGGTGACGACGAACTCGACACCGGGGTGACGGGCGCGGGCTTCTGCCAGCGCGTGTGGTAATTCCATCTTGACGTGGCCGGCGGCGTTCAGGATGAAGGGAATGGCAATGACCTTTTTCACACCGCGGGCGGCGCGGTCTAGGCCTTCGTCAAGCAGCACGTCGGCGTGCTCGATGAAGCAGACTTCGATGCGCCAGTCCGGGTGCCGCTCGCGCCACTGGGCGGCGAAGTTGATGGTTTCCTTGTTGCCTTCGCGGCCGCGTGAACCGTGGCCGACGAGAAGGAGGGTGGTGTCGTTAGTCATGGGTTTGCTCCGTAGCCTTCCGGAAGCGGTGGCCGAAGGTGGGGTCGTAGAGCTTGGAGCGGATCAGGTCGGGCCAGTCGGCAGCGCCCAGCGTCGGACTGGCAACGATCATGGCCTGGCTGGCGATCTTCTCGTCCTGGCACTTGCGCTTGATGTCCTTGATCGTGCCGTGCACGATCTTTTCCTCGCCCGGCCAGCTTGCCTTCTGCACCACCAGGATCGGCGCATCCTCGCTCCAGCCGGCGGCGAGCAGCGCTTCCTGCACCTTGTGCAGCAGCGTGATCGATAGGTAGATGCACAGCGTGGTCTTGTGCGCTGCCAGGGCTTCGAGTTCCTCGCCCGGCGGCATCGGCGTGCGGCCGGCGACGCGGGTCAGGATCACCGTTTGCGTCACTTCCGGCAGGGTCAGCGTTTCGCCGGCGGCGGCCATTGCCGCCATCGCCGACGAGACGCCGGGCACCACGGCCCATTCGATGCCACTGGCAGTAAGCGGCCGCGTCATCTCGATCAGTGCGCCGTACAGGCCAGGATCTCCCGTCTGTAGGCGGACCACGGTGCCATGCCGGTCGGCGGCAGCGCTCAGCCAGTCGGTCATTTCTTCCAGCGTCATGTCCTTGGAGTCGCGAATCTCGCAGCCCTCGGGCGTGAACAGGGTGGCCGCCTGATCGACCAGTGAGCCGGCGAAGAGCACGGCGCCGGCTTGCTCCAGCAGCTGGCGGCCCTTGATGGTGATCAGATCGGGGTCGCCGGGTCCGGCGCCGACAAACCAGATTTTTCCAGGCATTCAGGAGTTCCTTTCAGGGCATTGGAGGGGTAGTGCTGCGGTGCACGGCGCTTTTGGGGCATTTTTCATATTCATGGCACCGTCAGCGCCGCGACCAGGGCATCGATGCTGCGTGGCGCGGCATCGCCCTGTAATAGTCCGCGGGCAAGCAGGGCCTGTTGCAGGGCGAGCACCGCCGGCAGACCTTGTCCGGCGGCAGCCAGCGTGGCGGCATGCTGCGGCAAATCGCCGGCGGCGAAGGAGGCGACGCAGGAGCCGCTGGCCAGCACGTGAATGGCGTCGGCCCACCGGTAGGCGAAATCGACATCGTGCGTCGACAGTACGATGGTGATGCCACGGGCCGACAGGGCATCGAGTACGGCCAGAAGTTCTGCCTGCATGGTTGCATCGAGCCCGGCCATGGGTTCGTCGAGCAG
>JAYRUZ010000140.1:0-5234 GCA_041918795.1 Azonexus sp.
ATCGGTTTCGGCGAGCAGGGTCAGTTCGTGTTCCAGTTCGGCCAACAGGCCGTCGGCATCGGCCGCGGCAGTCAGGGCGTAGCGCACCTGCTTCTTGACGAAGACGCTTTTGGCGAAGGGGCACAGATTGAGGCCGATGACGGCGCGTTCCAGCCAGGTCTTGGTGGCGTCGACGATGGCCTCGCCGGCGGCGAGGTCGGTATAGGGAGTTAGAACCTGGGGCATGGCAGGGCCTCGAAAACGATGGAGGGCTGACCGCTTGCGGTCAGGGCGGGTGACTACGGCCGGCTGGCTGCACTCAGGTCGCGCAGCGGGCGGTCATTCTAACGGTTTGTCCGGATCAGCGCTGTTGACGGCCGACCACGCCCCACAGGGCGCGGAATTTGCCGCCCAGCGTGACGCGTTCGTCGGACAGGGCTTCGAGGAAATCGGACAGGCGCTTGGAGCGGGCGACGGCAAACAGCACCAGGCCGATGAAGGCGCAGCTGGCGATCAGGCCGTGCAGCGAGCGCTTGAGGATCGTGCCGTTGCCGAAGGCGATGATGTTCATGCCGAAATAGCCGGTGGTGACGGTGGCGATCAGGCCGAGGATGGTGATCACGGTGAGGCGGACGACGGTGTTCGATTGCCGGCGCTGCGAATCGCTGTCGAGGTAGTGGCTCATCTCGCGAATCTCGTCGCGCACGTCGTCGTACAGCGCGTCGTTGCGCAGGTGGTTGGCGCACAGGCGGTACATGGCCTGCACGTGCGGGCGCTCGGACAGTTCGTGGAACCAGTAGCGGTGCGTGAAGCGCAGGAAAGTCTCGAAATTCGACCGGATGCGGCGCTTGAAGCGGCGGACCGAGGCGTCGTTGCGGATATCGAGGTCGTTCACCGCATCGACCAGGGTTTCCGAGAAGACCAGCAGGGCGGCGCGGTGCAGGTGGGCGATCAGGAAGACGAGGAAATACTGGTGGCGGAACTGCGCCAGCACGCCGCGCTCGCTGTCGAGGAAGAAGGGCGCGCCGGCATCGCCGACCACGGTGAAGGCATTGCCGGTGCACATGAAGCGGGTATTGGGGCCGGCCTCGCTGTCGGTCCAGAAACGATCCTGGCAATAGCGCTGCTCGAATTCGAGCACCATCGGCTCGTTGATCGGCAGCGCTTCGTCGGGATGCAGCGTAGTCGCCAGGCCGAGGCGTACCCATTGCTCGCGGCTCAGCTGGCGCGGCTTGTCCACGGCAAGGAAGCTCATGACCGGCATGCGCTGGTATTCGATCAGCCGGTAGCGCAGGTCGCCCGGCTCGTCGGAGTGGGCCAGCACCAGCGGTCGGAGCAGGCAGGCCCAGTGCTCGGAAATGCACGGGCTGCGGTGGGCGCAGACATAGCCCAGGTATTTTTCGCGCTTGCGCGTGTCGGATTGGGCGATCACCCGGCCGTCGGCATCCAGCCATTCGGCCAGGTAGGCGTTATGCAGGCCTTCGCCGGTTTCTTCCCAGCCCGACGGGTAGGCACGGCCGAAGCGGAAGAGGATCTCGCGCACGGTGTCGAGCGGCAGGTCGTTGCCGCGGATTTCCAGGTTGAGCTGGATCAGGTCGAGGTCGTGGAAGAAATACAGGTCGAGATGGACGACGTGCAGCTCGATCGGCGCCTGGTCGCGGCGCAGGGTCAGGCGAAGCTTGGCGACGTCCTTGCGCCGGAAGACGTGCATCGGCGAGTTGCCCGGCGGATCGTCGGGCGAGGAGTTGCGCGAACGCCCCTCGCCGTAGAGAAAACGCTGCACATAGGGCAGGAAGGAGACGAATTCGCGGTAGTGGCGCTCCTCGAACTGCGTCGGGTCTTCGGTGAATTCGTCGTCGATCAGCCGCCAGGCGGTGTCCTGGGTCAGTGCCTCGAACATTTCCCAGTGCCGGCCTTCGCTGATGTCGCGGGTCAGCGGCGTCAGTTGCAGCGGCCAGACCAGGCTGGCGTGGAACAGACGGACGTCGGGCGGAACGGTTTGCGGACTGGGGGCGGACAAGGCGGCCTTCCTGGACAGGCGTCGAGAATGCTCGATTCTATGTCGAAGCCGGTAAATGTTGGCAAAGTGATTGTCGCTGCTGGCGCTGTCGTTTTTTGCATTATGGCCGGCTGGCAGTATGATTCGCGCTGATCATGCCGACTCGGTAACAATGTTCGGCCAAACCAAAAATAACAACGACAGTCAGGGAAGACGGGGGGCGATGAAAGCGGGAAGAAGGCGATACCTGCAACAGATGCTGGCCTTGTCGGCGTGGCCGGCATGGGCTGCGCGGGCTGACGAGCGTCGTTTCCTGGTGGCTTTTGCGCAGGATGCGCTGAGCAATGACTACCACGCTGCCCAGGTCAGACGGATGGCCGAGCGCTTTTCGCGCGAGCCGCAGGTCAATTTTGTCTTTTCCGATGCCGATGGCCAGACGGCCAAGCAGATCGCCGATATCGAGGAGTTCGTGGCGCGCCGGGTCGATCTGCTGATCGTCGCACCGCGCGATGCCAAGGCCATGGCGCCGGTCATCGCCAACGCTTATCGCCGTGGTATCCCGGTCGTGTTGCTCTCCAGGAGTGTCGAAAGCGATGCCTATACTTGCCTGGTCGGTCCGGACAACGAGCAGATCGGCGCCCAGGTGGCCGATTTCATGGCGGCGCGCCTGCACGGCAAGGGTGACGTGATGATGCTCGAAGGCGTACCGACGGCGAGTACGGCCCTCGCCCGCAGCACCGGCTTTCGCAATCGTCTGCGTCGCTATCCGGGCATCCGGCTGGTCGCCAGCAAGGTGGGCAATTACCTGCGTGGCGACGCGATCCGCGCCATGGAGGAAATGCTCGGCAGCGGGCTGCAGTTCGACGGCCTGTTTGCGCAATCGGACAGTATGGCGGCCGGTGCCCGCCTGGCGTTGAAGAAGGCGGGGATCGCCCCGGCCTCGAAGCTCATTGTCGGTATCGACTACATTGCCGAGGCACGGCAGGCGATCCTGGATGGCGAGCAGACGGCGAGTTTTGTCTACCCGCTGTCGGTTAACGAGACGGCCGAAACGGCGATTGCCATCCTGCACGGGCGCAAGGTACCGCGGCGCCGGGTGGTGCCCAGCCGCCTGGTTACGAAGGCCGAGGCCCATGCGGTGGAGCCGATCTTCTGACCATGAAAAGCGTCAAGTCCAAGCTCCAGCTCCTGCTTCTGCTCAGCATCCTGCTGGCGCTGGTGTTGGCCGGCGGGCTGCTCAGCCTCGGCGTGCGCCACCTGCATGAAGAGTCGAATCGCAGCCACCTGACGCTGGGCTACAAGGCCTTGCGCACGCAGATCGATCAACTGACCCAGAAGAGCGAACGGATTGCGCACGGCCTGGGCGCCGACGCAACGGTGATCACCTCGCTCAACATGCTTTCCGGCTATGCCGTGCAAGGCGAATACCAGCCTCTCGTCTTCGATCCGGAAAAGCGCCGCCTGGCCCGCGAAGCCGCGCGCCAACTGGTCGGGACGACCGATGTGACGCTGGCCGTCTTCGACAACATGGGTACGCTGGTCGCCTATGCCTATAGCGCAGAAAACGGCATGGTCGGCGAGGGTATCGTTTCCTATGAGCTGGGCCAGCCGCTCTATCTGAGCGGCGACGGGAGCAACTGGCATACCGACAGCTTGCCGCCGCAGGTCGACGATCTGCTCAAGCAGCAGGGCTACGAGGAGAAGTTCCGGCGGACGCGCGTTTCCGATGCCGGGCTCCATTTCGAATATGGTATTCCGGTGGTCCGGATCGCCCGCGGCGACATCGTGCGCACCGTTGGCAGCATCGTCGTTTCGCAAATTCTCGGCGAGCCACTGATCAACGCCTCATCCAGCAACGTCGGGCTGGCCGTCGGCCTGATTCTCGACAAGGGGCGCGCCATTGGCGAAAGCGCCGGCCTGGAGGCGGGGGCCAATCTGTCCGTGGCCCCCCAGATGTTCGCCGAGCCGTTGGCTGACGATGCCGGCTGGTACGAATCGGAGCAGCGTTTCGCCCGCGTCTTCGCGTTGCCCCTGTCGGCCGGTGGCAATGCCTATATGGTGTTGTCGGCCGACCAGGCGCTGGTGACCAAGCAGATCAGCCAGACGCTGTGGGTCATTATCGGGGTTCTGATCCTCTCCGCCTTCATCGTCGTCCCGGTCGGCGTGCGCATTGCCGAACGCTGGATCGGCGGCCCGGTACGCAGCCTGATCGGTCGGGTGGCCAATATCCGCGAAGGGCGCTATGAACTGGTGCAGGAAATCCCCGCCGGCCACGGCGAATTCCAGGAGCTGGCCGTGGCCCTGCGCGACATGGCGAACGGCATCCGCGAGCGCGAGGAGCGTTTGCGTATCTGGAACCGGGTGATCGCCGAAAGCCGCGAGGCGATCATCGTGACCGACCCGGACGAGCGGATTTTGGCCGTTAACCCGGCGTTCACCGCAGTCACCGGCTATACGCCGGAAGAGGCCATCGGCCAGACGCCGCGCATCCTGCAATCCGGCCAGCACGACCGCGATTTCTATCTGAACATGTGGCATTCGCTGAGTACGACCGGGCACTGGCAGGGCGAGGTGTGGGATCGGGCGAAGAACGGCCGGATCTACCCGAAATGGCTGGCCGTCACTGCGGTGCGCGATGAGCAGGACCAGATCGCCAATTTCATCGCCATCTTCTCCGACGTCAGCGAGCACAAGGCGACGCTGGCCCAGATCCAGTTCCTGGCGCATCACGATGCCCTGACCCTGCTTCCCAACCGGGCCTTGCTGCAGGATCGCCTGGCACAGGCCATCGCCGGGGTGCAGCGTGATGGGGGCAAGCTGGCCGTGCTGTTCATGGATCTCGATCGCTTCAAGAACGTCAACGATTCGCTCGGCCACAACATCGGCGACGGCCTGCTCAAGACGGTGGGGGCTCGCCTCAAGCACTGTGTCCGCGACATGGACACGGTGTCGCGCTTCGGCGGCGACGAATTCGTCATCGTGCTGGGCCGCTTACGCCATCCGGACGATGCGGCGACCGTCGCCGAGAACATCCTGAAGTCGGTGGCCGAGCCGATCCGCGTCGAGGGCTACGAATTGCGGGTGACGCCGAGCATCGGCATCAGCATCGGACCCGATGATGGCCACGACCCGGCGGTGCTGATCAAGAATGCCGATGCGGCGATGTATCACGCCAAGGAAAAGGGCCGCAACAACTACCAGTTCTACGCTGCCGACATGAATGCCCGGGCCGAGCACCGTCTCAGCCTGGAAAGCG
>JAYRUZ010000141.1:0-5157 GCA_041918795.1 Azonexus sp.
ACGGCGCGCGAGTCGCGGAAGCGCACTTCGGTCTTGGCCGGGTGCACATTGACGTCGAGCAGTGCCGGGTCGATGCTCAAAAAGAGGCAGACGGCCGGCTGGCGGCTGCCGTGCAGCACGTCGCGGTAGGCCTCGCGCAGGGCGTGGCCGATCACCTTGTCACGGACGAAACGGCCATTGACGAAGACGTATTGGCCATCCTTGGCGTCGGTGGCGCGGGTCGGGTCGATGGCGAAACCGGCCAGGGTGAGCGGGCCGGCCGCAGCATCGACGGCGCGGGCCGCACCGAGGAAGTCGTCGCCCAGGATGTCGGCGATGCGTCGCGCCGGGTCGGCAGGGGCCAACTGGAACAGGCTGCGGCCGTTGTGCGTCAGGCTGACCGCCACGTCTGGTCGGGTCAGCGCCAGGCGGCGTACCGCATCGGCGCAATGGGCGAACTCGGTGCTGTCGGACTTGAGGAACTTACGGCGGGCCGGGGTGTTGTAGTAGAGGTCGCGCATCTCGACCACCGTGCCAGCCATCAGCGCTGCCGGCTCCGGTTGGGCATCGGGCTCGCCGCGCAGTTTCCAGGCATGCGCCGCGCCGCGTTCGCGGCTGGTCAGGCTCAGGCGGGCGACGGAGGCCACCGAGGCCAGCGCTTCGCCGCGAAAACCGAGGGTGGCGACCGCTTCGAGGTCGTCGAGGCTGGAAATCTTTGAGGTGGCGTGGCGGGTCAGGGCCAGCGCCAGTTCGTCCCTGGCGATGCCGCAGCCGTCGTCGGTGATGCGGATCAGCTTGATGCCGCCTTCTTCCAGATGCACCTGGATGGCTTTCGAGCCGGCATCGAGGCTGTTTTCGAGCAGTTCCTTGAGAACGGAGGCGGGGCGTTCGACGACTTCGCCAGCGGCAATCTGGCTGATCAGCAGGTCGGGGAGGCGGGCAATGTGCGGCATGCCGGGATTATCCCAGATTGGCCGCAGACGGGGAGCTTGCTAGTTGCTCTGGGCGAGCAGATGGTCCCGGTAGGCCATGTCGGCCTTGAGGATGTGGTTCATCCACCAGGCGAGGACGAAGCGATGGACGGCGGCCTTGTTCGGACTGCCGCTGATGGTGGCGGAGAACAGGAAGTCGGCGAGGTCGGATTCGTAATTGCCGTGGTCGGCGCAATGCGCCTCGAGATCCGCGTAGCCGGTATGTGCCAGCAGTTTTTCCTCGGCGGCGAAATGGTTGCGCGCGTATTCAGCCAGGTCGTTCAGGATGTCGTGAAAGCGGCTATCGCTTTCTTCATCGGTGGCGATGGCGCAGTCGGCCAAGGCATTGCATAAGTCGATCAACTTGCGATGCTGACTATCCATTTCTGGATGGCCGACACTGAAACGATCTTCCCAGGAAATATATCGGTTCATGGTTGCATTATAGCCTCTGAGCAGAGCGTGGCCGGGCGTATTTCTGCTGATAGCGGCGGGCTGGCAGCGGGGCCGGGAGATCGCCCCGGTATCGGGTAAAATGCCGGCATTTTCCGCACTCTTTCGATCCGCATGGAATTCCTCGCCCAGTTCATCGACATCATCCTGCACCTCGACAAGCATCTGGCCGTGCTGGTGCAGCAATACGGGCTGTGGATCTACGGCATCCTGTTCTTCATCATCTTCGCCGAGACCGGTTTTGTCGTCTTTCCCTTTTTGCCCGGCGATTCGCTGCTGTTCGTGGCCGGGGCGCTGGCCGCCATCGGCGAGGGTGGCATGGATCTGTCGACCCTGTGCGGCGTGCTGCTCGCCGCCGCGGTGCTCGGCAACATGGTCAATTACCAGATCGGTCGCTTCATCGGACCGAAGGTCTTCCACTGGGAGAATTCGCGCTTCTTCAACAAGGCGGCGCTGGAAAAGACACATGCCTTCTATGAAAAACACGGCGGCAAGACCTTGGTCATGTCGCGCTTCCTGCCGCTGTTCCGTACCTTTGCTCCATTCGTGGCCGGCATCGGCGCCATGTCCTACGCCAAGTTCGCGCTGTTCAACCTGATCGGCGCCGCGGCCTGGGTGCTTTCGCTGTGTCTGGCCGGCTTCTGGCTGGGCAATATGCCCTGGGTCAAGGCCAATCTGTCGCTGCTCATCATCGGCATCATCGTCGTCTCGCTGATCCCGGTGGCGATCGGTTACTTCAAGCACCGGGTCGCGGCCTGATGCGCTGGCTGGCCATCCTCCTCGCCCTGGTGATGATGGCCTGCTCGACCAAGCTGGACAAGGCAGGGCATGCCGATACCACGGTGCACCCGAAATATCTGGTCAAAACCGAGATCGACCGCATTGCCGACACCAATCGCGAAGAGGTGGTCAATGGCCTGCTGCTGATCGCCGACAAGCTGTACAAGCGCAACCCGAAGGAATGGAAGAAGGGCGGGGCGGCCAGCCGCGAGGCGGCGCTGGACAAGCTGACGCAGCGCGTCTATCGCAACTGGCCGGAGCTGTCCGGCCTGCGCGAGGGGCAGGCGGCGGCGCTGGCCTTTACCGAGGCTTATTCGGGCGATCGTGTGGCGGCACTGGTTTTCGGGCTGTTGACCATGGTCGACGCCGCTTTTGAACACAAGGAGGAGTTCTACATTCTCGACAGCCTCGATGAGCGCAAGCTCTACAACACGGCGCGCAACATGGAGGTGGCGATCTGGAAGCTCGGCCACGACCGCGATGCAGCCGGCGAGCTGTTCCTGCTGTCGAACGAACTCGATCCGAACAACCGCAATCTTTCCTTCGAACGCGAGTTCGGCCGCATCATGGGCCTGCTCGATTTCATGGCCAAGGTGGTCGCCGACCGCAATGGCCGAGGTTTTTCCCGGCTGACCCATTCGGTGGTCAGCACGATCTTTTTACCGGTGAGTTTTTTGAAATGAAGAATATCGTCATCCTGATTTCCGGCCGCGGCAGCAACATGGAGGCGCTGATCGCCGCCCGCGACGCCGGCAATCTGCCCGTCAACATCGCCGCCGTGATCAGCAACCGGCCGGATGCCAAGGGCCTGGAGACGGCGGCAAAGGCCGGTATCGTCACCCATTACATCGACCACAAGGGCTTTGCCGGGCGCGAGGCCTTCGATGCCGCGCTGGCCGAGTGCATCGACATGTTCTCGCCCGACCTGGTCGTGCTGGCCGGCTTTATGCGCATCCTGACCGAGGGCTTCGTGCGCCATTACGAAGGCCGCCTGCTCAACATCCACCCTTCGCTGCTGCCGTCCTTCCCCGGGCTGCACACGCACCAGCGGGCTTTGGAGGAAGGCGTGCGCATCCACGGCTGCACCGTGCATTTCGTCACCGCCGAGCTGGACCACGGCCCGGTCGTTGTCCAGGCCGCCATCCCGGTCATCGATGGCGATACCGAGGAGAGCCTGGCGGCGCGCATCCTGCGCCAGGAGCACAAGGTCTATCCGCAGGCCGTGCGCTGGTTCGCCGAAGACAAGCTGTCGCTGGTCGACGGCAAGGTCCGTCTCGCTGCCGAGTTGCGTGACGACACCGTGCTGATCGCGCCGGAGTTGAGTTAAAGTCCGATGCCCATCGCGCTGCTGGTCGCTCTGGCCGGTTCGCTGGCCATCCACGCCGCAGCGCTGTTCGGCACCGACTTCGCGCCGTTCAGTGACGAGCCGGAGCCGCCGCCCTTGCAGGCCGAATTGACGGTGCCCGCTGCGCCGGCAGCGCCGCCCAAGCCGGCGGTGAAACGGCCGAAGCCGCCAGCCAGGGCGCCGGGCAAAGCTTCGGCGGAGCAGGCCGCCAGCCCGGTAACGGCCGCGCCTGAAGCGGTAGCCGAACCGGCTGCGGAAAATGCCCAAAATGCCCCGTCCACCGCAGCAGTCGCCGTGCCGCTCGCCGCCAAGCCGGTGTTGGCGGCGAGCGGGGCGATCCGCTACGCCATCCGCAAGGAGTCGCTCGGACTGACCGTCGGCCGTGCCGAGCATCGCTGGGAATTCAACGAAGACGGCAGCTATACGCTGACCGGCGTCACCGAAACCACCGGCCTGGCCGGGCTGATCAAGCCGCTGCGGCACGAGGTGATCAGTCGCGGCCGCATGGTGGCGGGCGGCTTGCAGCCGGAGAGTTTCCGCACGCTGAAGAACGGCAGGGAGACCACGGAAAATGCCGATTTCGATTGGTCCACCGCAGCAGTGCGTCTGGCGCGCGACGGCAGCGTGCGCAGTATCGCGCCGGGCACGCAGGATCTGCTGTCGCTGAATTACCAGCTGGCCTTCTTCGCCCGGCCGGAAAACGGCAGTTCGGTCGGCGTCGTCACCGGCAAGAAATATGAGCGTTACGATCTCGACTCGTTGGGCGAGGAGGAAATCGACACGCCGGCCGGGCGTTTTCGCACGCTGCACCTGCGCGCCATGACCGATAACATCACTGAAATCTGGATTGCGCTCGATCGGCAGCGCCTGCCGGTTAAAATCCGCTTTACCGATAAAAAAGGCGACAGTTTCGAGCAGGTCGCCACTGAAATAGGTTCGCCCTGAAAGTCCGCCCATGAAAGCCAGATTCACCCCCGCCCTGTTTGCCCATGCCGAAGCCGTGCTCGGCCAGTTGCTGCGCTTCGAGCACCCGGCCGACGCCGTCGTCTCGCGCTATTTCCGCGAGCATCGCCAGCTCGGCCATGCCGACCGGGCCTTCGTGGCGGAGACGGTCTTCGCCGTGCTGCGCCGCGGGCGCAGCCTGGAAGCGCGCTGCGGCAGCGAGTTGTCCGATCGCCGCCGGCTGCTGGCGGCGCTGGCGGTGGTGCGCGGCTGGAGCGTGCGCGAGCTGGCCCCGGTGTTGAAGGGGGGCGAGGAAGAATGGCTGGCCACGGTCAAGGCCGTGCGCGAAGAGGAGATGCCGCCGGCGGTGCGCTGCGACCTGCCGGACTGGCTGTATGCCCGGCTCGAAGCCCAGTATGGCGCCGACGAGACGCTGCAACTGGCGCGGGCGATGAACCAGTCGGCGCCACTCGATTTGCGCGCCAATACCCTGAAAACCAGCCGCGACGACCTGCTGGCCAAGCTGGCCGCCGAAGATATTGCCGCCCTGCCGGCGCCGCTGTCGCCAATCGGCATACGCCTGCGCGACAAACCGGCGCTGGCCAAGTCGCCACTCTTCCTGGAGGGCGCTTTCGAGGTGCAGGACGAGGGCAGCCAGTTGCTCGGCTATCTGGTCGAGCCGAAGCG
>JAYRUZ010000142.1:0-5155 GCA_041918795.1 Azonexus sp.
GTGTCGCCGGCGTGCTGTTCGAGATTGAGGCGCAGGTTTTCGCGGAAGCCGGCCCAGTCGGTGGCGATCTCGTAGAGGCGCGGGTCGAGCAGTTCGTCGAGGAGCAGCGGGTGGCGGTTCAGGTAGGTCGAGGCCCAGCTTGAGGCGCAGATCATGTCGGCGACCCGCTTCAGGGCCATCGGGTATTGCTGCAGCAGGGCGAGGTAGGAACCGCGGCGGGCGATGCCTTCGAGGAATTCGAGGCCGCGGGCGAGCGTGATGTCGGGATCGTGCGTGGCGCCGGCGGCTTCGATCAGGCGCGGGGCGACGGCGTCGAGCCGGCTGCGGTTGCTCGTGGGCAGTTGCAGGTAGCGGGCCGAGGCGCGCAGGTCGGCCAGGCGGGCGATGGCTTCCTTGGGGTGGCGGAAGCCGAGGTTGCCGAAGGCTTCGATGGCGGTGTCTTCGTCGAGCTGGCCGAGCCACAGGCCGGTCAGCGGGTGCTCGCCGGCTTCGGGGTCGGAGAAGACAGCCTCGAAGTGGTGGCTGACCTTGCTGCGGTGCACGTCGAGAACGGCCAACATTTCAGCCCAGGTGGCGAAGCCCATGCTGGTGGCGATTACCGCGCGTTCGGCTTCGCCTGCGGGCAGCATGTGGGTTTGCGCGTCGGCCACGTATTGCAGGCGGTGTTCGAGGCGACGCAGGAAGACGTAGGCTTCGCGCAGCTCGCACTCGGTTTCGGCCGGGAGCAACTGGCGGTCAACGAGCAGCTTGAGGACCGACAGCGTTGGGCGAATCTGCAGCGCCGGGTCGCGGCCGCCGCGGATGAGTTGGAAGACCTGAGCGATGAATTCGATTTCGCGGATGCCGCCGGGGCCGAGCTTGACGTGGTCGGCCATGTCCTTGCGCGCGACTTCGCGGCGAATCTGCGCATGCAGGTCGCGCATGGCGTTGATGGCGCCGAAATCGAGGTATTTGCGGAAGACGAAGGGACGGGCGACGCGCTGCATGGCGGCGACCCATTCCGGCTGCAGGTTGTCGCCGGCGTTCATGGTGCGGCCCTTGATCCAGGCGTAGCGCTCCCACTCGCGGCCCTGCGTGATGAAGTAATTTTCCAGCGAGTCGAGCGAGCAGACCAGCGGGCCGGAGTCGCCGTTCGGACGCAGGCGCATGTCGACGCGGAAGACCTGGCCGTCGCCGGTAATGTCGCCGAGGGCCTGGATGACTTTCTTGCCGAGGCGGTTGAAGAAATCGAAGTTCTCGATCGATTTCGGCCCGGCGGTGTCGCCTTCTTCCGGATAGACGAAGATGTAATCGACGTCGGACGAGACGTTCAGTTCGCGGCCGCCCAGCTTGCCCATGCCGATGACCAGCAGGCGTGTCGGCTGGCCGGCCTTGTCGAGCGGCTCGCCGTAGGTGGCGACGAGCTGGCGGTGGTAGTGCTCAAGGGCAAAATTGGTGGTGACGTCGGCGAGCAGGGTCATGCTCTCGACCACTTCGGCCAGCGGCGCCAGGCCGCACAGGTCGCGCAGCGTGATGTGAGCCATGGCGCGCTGGCGCAGGCGACGCAGCGCGCGCTTGACCGCATCGTCATCAGCGAATTCGGCATTGAGCGGAGCGCGCAACAGGTCTTCGGAAAGTGGCTGCTGCCAGGTGGCGGCCAGTTCGGCAATCAGTTCGGGGCGCGCCTGCAGCAGATTGGCGACATAACGGCTGTGGGCCAAAGCGCCCTGCCAGCGGGGATCTAGGGTGGTGTCCATGATGTACGGGCGGCGAAACCGCCGAAAAGGATAAAATGTCGTTCTTTAATCAATATTCGATTGTAGTGATCTATTCGCCCCCCTGGCAAAGACGGTTCGCGCAGTGACAACTCCCGACCGCTTTTCTGCCGACAATACGCAACAGCAGTTGCGTTCCGCCTTCTATCACCGCTTGCACTGGCTGTGGCCGGTGCTGGCACGTCCCGGCGTCGGACGTTTCTTGCGCGCCGCCGGCTGGGCGGCTTTTGCTGCCTGGCTGCTGTTCGTCGTGCTGATCCTGGCGCTGCGCTTTGTCGTGCTGCCCAAGGTGGCCGATTACAAGGACGAAATCGAGGCGGCGGCGACCAAGGCTGTGGGGCAGCAGATCCGGATCGATCGCATCGAGGCACGCTGGCGCGGCCTGAATCCCGACTTGGTGCTTGACGGCGTCAGTGTCGCCGACAAGCATGGGCTGCCGGCTTTCGCCCTGACCCGTGTCGAGGTTGTTCTGTCGTGGGATAGCTTGTGGCGCTTGCGTCCGACCCTCGGCCTGCTGGCCATCGACGGGCCGGTCCTGCAGGTGCGGCGCGACGCCAATGGCAAGATATCGATCGCCGGCATGGAAACCGAGGGCGAGAGCGACCCGGCCTTTGCCGAATGGGTGCTGGAGCAGAAGAAGATTCGCATC
The DNA here is from genome assembly GCA_041918795.1 of Azonexus sp. Classification (GTDB taxonomy): domain Bacteria; phylum Pseudomonadota; class Gammaproteobacteria; order Burkholderiales; family Rhodocyclaceae; genus Azonexus. The sequence goes on from JAYRUZ010000142.1 coordinate 2,404, forward strand.
CGCGATGCCACCATCGTCTGGGACGACCGGCAGCGCAAGGCACCGCCGCTGGTGCTGGAAGACTTGCAGTTCGGCCTCGACAACTGGGGCAGCCGGCATCGCTTCGGCTTGTCGGCGGCGCCGCCGGCCGAACTGGCGGCACGCATCGATCTGCGCGGCGAAGTACGCGGCGACATCGGGCAGGCGCTGGACAGCCTGTCCGGCAAGGTTTTTGTCGAACTCGATTACGCCGATCTGGCCGGTTGGCGTGCCTGGGTCGATTATCCGGTGCATTTGCCGCAGGGCCGCGGCGCCGTGCGCGTCTGGGGCGATCTCGAAGACGGCGAGGGCAAGGTCACGACCGACGTGACGCTGGAGGAGTTGCGCATCCGCTTCGGCCGCAAGCTGCCGGAGCTCGATCTGGCCAGCCTGCGCGGCCGGGTCGAAGGTCGCTACAAGGCCAACGAGTGGTCCGTGGTCGGGAAAAAGGTGGAATTGCAGACGCGCGACGGCGTGCGTGTGGCGCCGAGCGACTTCCAGATCGATTGGCGGGAAAATCCGAAGACTGCTGCGGTGCACGGCAACGCGCGGGTAAATTTCGTGGACCTCGGCGTCCTGGCCAGGCTGGCGGCTTATTTGCCGCTCGACGACAACAGCCGCCGCCTGCTCGATAATTATCAGCCGCAGGGCCGCATTGCCGAATTGCGCACAAGCTGGACGCAGCAGGGGGATGAGCTGAGCCGCTACAGCCTGGTGGCCGGCTTTAGCGAGCTGGGTATCGAGGCCGACGGTTATTTCCCCGGGGCCGGTGGCTTGTCAGGCAGCATCGACGTCAATGAAAAGGGCGGCGAACTGCTGCTCGACTCGGCCGTGTCGCACCTGTCGCTGCCGGCCGTTTTCCCGGAACCTGACATCGGCTTCGAACGCCTGAAGGCCAAGGTGAGTTGGAAGAACGACAAGGGCGCGACCGACGTCAAGCTGGAGAAGCTCGACTTCAGCGGCAAGGATGCGACGGGTTCGGCCCGCGGCAGCTACCGCTACACCGGCGACGGGCCAGGTGAAATCGATCTTACCGCCGCCATCGACAAGGCGGATGGCACGGCCGTGTGGCGTTATATGCCGCGCGTGGTCAATGTCGATGCACGCAACTGGCTGAAGCGCGGCATCGTTGCCGGCAAGGCCTCCGAGGGCCGGCTGGTGCTGAAGGGTAACCTGAAGGATTTCCCCTTCCGTGATCCGGCGACCGGCAAGTTCCTGGTCACGGCCAAGGCGAACAACGCCAAGATCGACTACGCACCCGGCTGGCCGGCCATCGACGGTATCGACGCCGATATGAGTTTCGGTATCGGCATGAAGATTTCCGCGCGCAAGGGGGCGATCTTCGGTGCCAATCTTTCCGGCGTGACCGTCGAAATCCCGGATTTCGAGTCGCACGAGGAAATGCTGCTGGTCCGGGGCATCGCCCAGGGGCCGACCGGCGAGTTCCTGCGTTTCGTCAGCCAAAGCCCGGTGGCGCAGGCCATCGACCGCTTCACCGATGACATGAAGGCGAGCGGCAACGGCCGCCTCGACCTCGAACTCGACATTCCGCTGCGTCACGCGCTGGACACCAAGGTGCGCGGTAACTACCACTTCCAGAACAACCAGTTGCAGCCGCTGGCCGGCTTGCCGCCGATTGCACAGGTCAATGGCCGGCTGACGATTACCGAAAAGAGCGTCGAGGCGCCGGATCTGACCGGGCGCGCCTTCGGTGGGCCGGTCAAGGTGCTGATCCGCAGCATCGGCGACAAGGTGGCGGTGCAGGCTTCCGGCACGGCGCAGATGGCGGAAGTGAGCAAGCACTTCGGCTGGCCGTTGATCAACCATCTGGCCGGCAGCTCGACCTGGAAGGCCGATGTCGCCGTGCGCAAGCGCAATGCCGACGTGGTGGTCGAATCGAACCTGCTCGGCATCAGTTCGCCCTTGCCCGATCCGCTGAACAAGACGGCGACGACGCCGCTCGCCTTGCGCATCGAACGCACGCAGCCGGACGCGCAGCGCGAGCAATACCGCATCACCTTGGGCAAGGTGGCGCAGGGACTCGTCATCCGGCGGGGCGACAACTGGGAGCGCGGCGTCTTCGCCGTCGGCGATGCCGAGCTGCGTCTGCCGGACAAGGGCCTGGCCATCCGCGTGTGGACGCCGCGCATCGATGCCGATGCCTGGCGCAACTTCCTGCCCGAGAACGGCAATGGCAACGGTGGCGATTCCTCGGGTGGCCTCGATCTGGCCCTCGTCTCCTTGCGCACGCCGCAACTGCACCTGCTGGGCCGCGACTATAGCCAGGTCGATGTCGGCCTGCGGCCGCGCGACGGGGGCTGGCAGATCGCGCTGAATACCAAGGAGGCGGTCGGCGACGTGTTCTGGCGTGGCACCGGCGACGGCTGGGTCGAGGGCAACCTCAAGCGTCTTTATGTGCGGCCGGCGAACGAGACTGCCGGCGCCAATGCGTCGTCTTCCCTGATCAATTCGCTGCCCGGCATGAACCTGACGGTCGAGGATTTGCACGTCGGCGACAAGGCGCTCGGCAAGCTGGAGCTGAAGGCGCGCAACGACAAGGGCGCCTGGCTGCTCGACCGCCTGAACCTGGCCAACCCGGATGGTTCGCTGTCCGGCAAGGGCACCTGGAACAATACCGGACGGCACCGCACCCGCCTCGATTTCGAACTGAAGGCGCACGATATCGGCAAGCTGCTCGACCGCCTGGGCTATGCCGATGCGGTGCGTCGGGGAA
>JAYRUZ010000143.1:0-5144 GCA_041918795.1 Azonexus sp.
GCCAGCACGAAGACGAGCAGCGTGTAGGCCAGCAGCAGGCCGATGTTCTTCGTCTTGCGCCGGGCCAGCGAGGCCAGCGTGAAATCAATCAGGTGTCGTTGTTTTTCTAGCCAGATGCGCATGGCGGCTCAGGGGCAGGGAACGGGGAGGCAACAGGGAACCGGTTGGAAAGTGCTCGAAGGCGCCGGGGTGATCCTGGAAGGCCGAATGCAGGTCGGCCTGGCTGGGATGGCGAGTGTAGCGAGCCTCGGTAAAGAGCGCGAGGTCGGTCAGCCCGTATTGGCTGACCAGGGCGCGCCTGTCGGCAAGTTGCGCCGAGACTGCTGCGGTGGACGGCGATAAAAGGGCAAAAACCAGCAGAAAGGCGCAGCTCAGTGCCAACAGCAAGCTCAGCGCCAGGGAGGAGGGACGCATCACAGCAGCTTGCGGACAGCCGTGACGATGGCTTCACTGCCGGCATTCAGTTCGATCACTTGCGCCAGCTTGCCATCCGGGCCGACGACGTAGGTTGCCGTCGTGTGGTCGACCGCATAGCTGCCGTCGGCCTTGGCGGCCTGTTTCAGATAGCCGGCGCCATAGGCCTTGGCCAGCGTGGCGATTTCCGGTGGCGAGCCGGTGGCGCCGAGCATTTCCGGGTGGAAGAAAGCTGTGTATTGCTTCAGATGCTCGACGCTGTCGCGTTCCGGATCGACCGAAATCATGATCAGCCTGACCCGCTTGCGCTCGTCGGCCGACAGTGTCTTCAGCGCCTGACCGCCAGCCGCCAGCGAGGCCGGGCAGATATCCGGGCAATGGGTGTAGCCGAAATAAACCAGTAGCACCTTGCCGCGCAGGCTCTTCGAATCGAGCGGGCCGTCGGCGGTCTGCAGCACGAAATCGGCACCCTGCGGCAACTTCGGGTCGCGTGCCGGCTGGCAGGCCGAGAGCAGCGCGGCGAGCAGGGCGAGGGCGAATATTGCGATCTTTTTCATGGTCGGGAAAAACAAAAGGCAGACGGTAGTCTGCCTTGATTGATGCGACTGCAACTTGGCCCAGGTCAAAAGCGGTTCGCTGCCCGCATCAAGGCACCGCGCAGGGCGATGGTCACGCTGGAGCCGAGGCCGACGCGCTGGGCGACGGCCGGCAGGATGATCAGCGAGGCCAGGGCGAACCCGGCACCCAGCAGCAAGGAAGCCATTTCCGGTTGGTTTTGTGTTTGTGTTTTCTGGTTCATAACGCTCTCCCCCTCGGCGATGGCGTCATCGTACCGACTTTGGCCGCGGCCAATATGCGACATATTGTCGCACCGCGCGCAGCGCTGGCAGACTGCTGCGGTGCACGGGCCGAAATGGGCAAAATCAGGTCTTGACCGGGCGCTTCGACAGCTTGCGTTGCAGGGTGCGCCGATGCATCTTGAGGGCGCGGGCGGTGGCCGAGATGTTGCCGTCGTTCTCGCTCAGCACGCGCTGGATGTGTTCCCATTCCAGGCGGTCGACCGATAGCGGTTCGTCCGACACCGGCAGGTCGAAATCGGGGCTGCCTTCGTCGTCGAAGGCGGCCAGGATGGCTTCGATCTCGACCGGTTTGGCCAGGTACTGGATGGCGCCAAGTTTCACCGCGTCGACCGCCGTGGCGATGCTGGCGTAGCCGGTCAGGACGACGATCTTGCATTCCGGGTCGATGGTCAGCAGTTGCGGGATCAGGGCGAGGCCCGATTGCCCGTTCAGGTTGAGGTCGAGCACGATGCGCCGGGCGCCGGAACTGCGGGCCGCTTCCAGTGCCGCGTTCGCCTCGGTGATGCCGCGTGCGGGGTGGCCGCGTCGTTCCAGCGTGCGAACCAGGATGGCGTTGAAGCTGGGGTCATCGTCGATGACCAGGGTCAGTTCGTTCATGGGCGTGTCAGTGGAAGTTCGATCCGGGCGAGGGCGCCGCCGTCGTCGGGGTTGCTCAGGGTCAGGCTGCCGCCCAGTTGTTCGATGGCGGCCCGGGTCAGCATCAGGCCGATACCGCTGCCGCCGGCATGGGCCGGGAAGCTGGCTTGGCCAGCCCGGGCCAGGACCTCGGCCGGAAAACCCGGACCGCGATCGCGAATATCGACCGCCCAATTACCCGCTCCCCAGGACAGGCGGATTTCCAGCGGGGCACTGGTGGCGTTGGCAGCGTTGTTCAGCAGGTTGAGCAACGCCTGTTCGAGACGCGGGTCGGCGACGATATCCGGCGCGGTGCCGTCGCTGCCGACGAGCAGCCGGCTCCCTGCCTGCGGGCGAACGGCATGCCAATGCTGGCGGACGGCGTCGAGCCAGCGGTCAGCCGGCTGGACCGGCGAGTTTTCCAGGCGCTCGGCGCCGGCCCGGCGCGACAGGCCGGTGATGATTTCCTTGCACACGCCGATCTGCTGGCGGAGCAGGGCGATGTCGTCGCGCAGCGGCTCGGCCAGGCCGGGTTCGTTGGCCAGTTCGCCGGCGAGCAGGGCCATGGTGGCGAGCGGCGTGCCCAGCTCGTGCGCGGCGCCGGCGGCCAGCGTGCCCATCGCCGTGACCCGTTCATCGCGCAGCGCCTGCTCGCGGGCAGCCGCCAGGGCGGCGTCGCGTTCGCGCACCAGGCGCATCATGCGAACGATCAGCCAGCCGACCAGCGCCGCCGAGACGACGAAGATCAGCCACATGCCGACCAGGTGCAGATGGGTCGCCCGGCTGGCGTCGCCAATCGGCAAGGGCACGTAATAGACCATGAGCAGCGAGTAGGCAGTGACGGCCAGGGTGGCCACGGCGCCGACCAGGAAGGCCGGCAAGGTCAGGGCGGCGATGGCAACCGGAGGCAGCAGCAGCGAGACCAGCGGATTGGTCGCGCCGCCGCTGAAGAAGACGATGGCGCTCAGCGAGGCGATGTCGATCAGCAACTGGCTGAGCAGTTCGAGCGGGCTGGCGTGGCTCGCCGAGCGCAGGCGCCAATGGACCAGCGCATTCAGCATGGCGGTGATGCCGACGATACCGAGCAGCGGAGCGCGCGGCAGGGGAATGGCCAGTAGTTCGGGGACCAGCAGGGTGGCGAGGGCGACGCTGCCGAGCACGACCCAGCGGCTGGCGACCAGACGGCGCAGGTTGGGCAGATGCTCGGGGCTTTCTTCGAGGCAGGCGGGGCAAAACGACATGGGCGGAATTATGCGTGATTTGTGTCAATTTTCGGCTGGCTGGACGATGCGACAATTCGCCGCACCTTGTTCGATCGTTTTGGAGTCCGCTCGATGTCACTGTCTTCCTTGCGCTACCTGTTGCTGGCCACAGCCTTCGCCAGTTTGCCGGCTGCTGCGGTGGACAGCGAAAAAGGCAAGGAAATCAACGGCACCTGCGCCGCCTGTCATGGCGAGTTCGGGCAGGGCGGCAAGAAGGGCGAGTACCCGCGGATCGCCGGCCAGCAGGTCAAGCACATCGAAAGCCAGTTGAAGAGCTTCCGGGCCAGGACGCGGGTCAATATCCCGATGTTCCCCTACACCCAGGAGCGCGAACTGTCGGATGAGGACATCAAGGATATTGCCGCTTACCTCGCCGGCATCGAGCTACCGATGAAAATGCCGGAATTCAAGGGTAACGAAGATGCGCTGACTCGCTTGCTGATGGTCGACAAGGTGATGATCATCCCGCGCGCCGAGGGCGACATCGACAACGGCGGCAAGCTCTACCAGAAGCAGTGTGCCGCCTGCCACGGCAAGACCGGCAAGGGGCGTGGCATGTTCCCCATGCTGGTCGGGCAATACACCAGCTACCTGAAGCGCCAGGTCGATCTCTTCCTGAAAGGCGACCGCCCGCACGATGAGGAAGGGACGGTGGGTGTGCTCAACGGCCTCAAGGAAAAGGACGTTCAGGATATCCTCGCCTACCTGACCTCGATACAGGAACCCAAGGAATGAAACGTCCTCTCCTCGCCAGCGCCGCTCTGTTGCTGGCACAGCAGTGTTTTGCCCACGCCCATGCCGGGGCGATTCCGGATGACATGCCCGATGCGCAGAAAATCCGCTTTTGCGAACGGGTGCGCGACCATGCGCTACAGGCTTTCTACAATCGCGAGCGCGGTCAGCCGATGAAGCTGTTCGAGGAAGACGGCAGCAGCGGGGCGCGCATCACCAACCTCATCATTCGTCGCATCTACGAAGAGCCGCAGATTTCCAGCCCGAAGAAGGCCGAAACCTTCGGCCGGGCGACCTGCAACGAAATGATGGGCAGCAAGGCCGAATCAGAATAGGAAGGGAACGAAGCGCCGCGTCCGCTGCATGTACTCGGCGTAGGATGGACCGAAAAAGGCCAGGCACTCCTTCTCGTCGGTCTTCGCCGTGAGCAGCAGGAATAGGGAACCCATGGCCGCGAGGCAGGCACCCGGCCAGCTCGGGTCCTGGAAGTAGGCCCCCCAGGTCAACGCCAACAGCGAGGTGTACATCGGGTGGCGGATGTAGCCGAAGATGCCGCTGCTGACCAACTGGGTGGTCTTCTCGAATTCGTAGAACGAACCGTCGTCGCGCTGTTGCCCCGGTTTGCCCAGCGTCTTGAGGGTGGCGACGCCGGTGATGGCCAGCCCGATGCTGATCAGCATCAACACCCAGGAGGTCATCTGCTGGGGCGTGAATGGCTGCTCGCCCCAGATCTCGCGATTCATCACGACCAGGGCGAGGATCGCTTCCCACGAGAAGAAACGATAGAAACCGTGGCTGCCCGGCCGGGCCAGCGCCTTGCGCGACAGCCAGACGAGCACGCCGGTGCCGACGGCCAGTGCAGTCGCATCGGACCAGGATTCAACCATGGAAGGCCTCCGTCATCGCCGCGATCATGTAGCCGTGGTCGAGCACGCCGGCGCTTTCGCGGATGCTGTGCATGGCCCACATCGGGTTGCCGACATCGACTGCCGGGATGCCCAGGCGCGCCGCGACGATCGGGCCGATGGTGCTGCCGCAGCCGAGATCGGTGCGGTGGGCATACTGCTGGCAGGGCACGCCGGCCCGCCCGCAGATGGCCATGAAGCGCGCCGCGCTCTCGGCGCCGGTGCTGTAGCGTTGGTTTGCATTGCTCTTGATCACCGGCCCGGCATTGACCAGGGCGCGGTGGCAGGGCTCGTAGGCGGCCGGGAAATTCGGATGCCAGCCGTGCGCCATGTCGGCGCTGATGAAGAAGCTGTTG
>JAYRUZ010000144.1:0-2035 GCA_041918795.1 Azonexus sp.
CACCGGCAAATGGCGCGTTCGTCTGACTCTGAACAAGGCGGGTGATTTCGAGGCTGCGGCTTTTCCCTTGCATGAGGAACCGGCCGGGCCACGCTTCGCCCGCTTGGCCGATACGGCAATCGATTCCCGCTACCCGTTACGCTGCCACAAGACCACTGACCGGGCAGTTTACGACGCAGCCTTGGTCGAAGTAATGGCCGATCCTAGTCTTTGCGACGTTGTATTCCTGAATGAGCGCGGCGAGGTGGCGGAGGGGGCGCGCAGCAACGTTTTCGTCGAGCGCGATGGCGTGCTGCTGACGCCGCCGCTGGCCAGCGGCGCCTTGCCCGGCATACTGCGCGAGGCATTGCTGGCGACCGGACAGGCGCGGGAAGCGACATTGCGGCCGGCCGATCTGGCCGACGGGTTCTGGCTGGGAAATTCGCTGCGCGGGCTGATCCGCGTCAGCTGGCGCTGATTCGGACTGGCGACGCACTGCCCATTTTTTGCCTTTTTGAGCAGTGCACCGCAGCAGTCGGCTTATTTGCGTAGTTTGCGCAGATAGAGCAGCAGCGTGGTGACCAGCGCGCCGGCAATGGCGAACAGGAAGACCTTGCCGTTGATTTCCTGGTATTCCATCAGCACCGGCGTGTCATTGTCCAGGCGATAGCGCACGGTGGTCTGGAAATTCCAGGCCGAGGCCTTGAGCTGGATGGCGTTCGGCAGGCGCTTCCAGGTCAGCGTGATCTGCTCGTAGGCCGTTTCGCCGGTTTCATCCGGCGGCAACAGCGACTTGATCTTGCCGGAAAGCTTGGCCTGAGCCAGTTCGCCGACCGGTACGGAGCAAATGCTGTCGTCGGTGCAGATGGCGACAATCGGGAATTCGGGCAGCCATTCGCCGCCCTTCTGCCACGGCCAGAGCATGAACAGCCCCAGGCCCCACATCCAGACCATGACGCAGAACACCATGAAGGCGCTGAAAATGGTGCTGAAGCGCTCGCTAGGCTGTTTCATGCCTTCCGCCATGTCAGGCTCCCAGCTTGGCCAGTTGCGGCTTGAGCTTGTCCAGCGTGGCCGTGAATTCGGCGACGCGCTGCTTTTCCTGCTCGACCACGGCGGCCGGGGCGCGGGCGACGAAGCCTTCGTTCGAGAGCTTGCCCTGGGCGATGGAAATCTGCTTTTCCAGCTTTTCGATTTCCTTCTTCAGGCGCTCCTTCTCGGCCGCGACGTCGATCTCGACCTTGAGCATCATCCGCGTTTCGCCGACCACTGCGACCGGGGCCACGGCATCGGCTGGCATGTCATCGACGATCTGCACTTCGGACAGCTTGCCGAGGGCTTGCAGGATGGGGGCGAATTCGGCGATTTCGTCGCCGCCGCCGGCAACCAGCAGCGGCGTGCGCTGGGCCGGGGAAATGCCCATCTCGCCGCGCAGGTTGCGGCAGGCGTAGGCCAGTGCCTTCAGGCGTTCGACCTTGGCTTCGGCCGCTTCATCGATGCGGGTCGGCTCGCAGGTTGGGTAGCCGGCAAGCATGATCGAATCCTGCGTCTTGCGGCCGGCGATCGGGGCGACCGTTTGCCACAGCTCTTCGGTGATGAACGGGATCAGCGGGTGAGCCAAGCGCAGGATGGCTTCCAGCGTACGGACCAACGTGCGACGGGCGCCGCGCTGCTGGGCTTCGTCGCCGGTCTGGATTTCCACCTTGGCGATTTCCAGATACCAGTCGCAGAACTCGTCCCAGATGAACTTGTAGACGGCCTGGGCAACCAGGTCGAAACGGTAGTCGGTGAAGTGCTGTTCGACTTCCTTTTCCACCTTTTGCAGCAGGCTGACGATCCAGCGGTCGGCAAAACTGAACTTCAGGCGGGGTTCGCCGCCCGGCGTGACGCATTCGCCACCGCGGCCCTGCTGGTGATCGAGCGCCAGGTCGTGACCTTCGACGTTCATCAGCACGAAGCGCGTAGCGTTCCACAGCTTGTTGCAGAAATTGCGGTAGCCGTCGCAGCGGTTCAGGTCGAACTTGATGTCGCGGCCCGGCGAGGCGAGCGAGGCGAA
>JAYRUZ010000144.1:2135-5125 GCA_041918795.1 Azonexus sp.
CGTGACCTTCGACGTTCATCAGCACGAAGCGCGTAGCGTTCCACAGCTTGTTGCAGAAATTGCGGTAGCCGTCGCAGCGGTTCAGGTCGAACTTGATGTCGCGGCCCGGCGAGGCGAGCGAGGCGAAGGTGAAGCGGAGCGCATCGGTGCCGAAGGCCGGGATGCCTTCCGGGAATTCCTTCTTGGTCTTCTTGGCGATGCTCTCGGCCTGCTTCGGATTCATCAGGCCAAAGGTACGCTTTTCGACCAGCGCGTCGATGCCGATACCGTCGATCAGGTCGATCGGGTCGAGCACGTTGCCCTTGGACTTGGACATCTTCTGGCCTTCGCCATCGCGGATCAGGCCATGCACGTAGACGTGCTTGAACGGAATCTTGCCGGTGATGTGCTTGGTCATCATGACCATGCGCGCCACCCAGAAGAAGATGATGTCGAAGCCGGTGACCAGCACGGACGACGGCAGGTACTGTTGCAGCATCGGGTTGGCGGCGTCGGTCGCTTCGTCGCCGGTCCAGTCCAGGGTCGAGAACGGCCACAGGGCGGACGAATACCAGGTGTCGAGCACGTCTTCGTCGCGCGTCAGCTGGCCGGCGTAACCGGCCTTGTCGGCCTGCTTGCGGGCTTCTTCCTCGTTCTGCGCGACGAACACCTCGCCATTGACACCGTACCAGGCCGGAATCTGATGGCCCCACCACAGCTGGCGGGAGATACACCAATCCTGGATGTTGTTCAGCCACTGGTTATAGGTATTGACCCAGTTTTCCGGATAGAACTTGATTTCGCCGGAATGGACGACGTCCAGCGCCTTTTCGGTGATGGATTTGCCATCCGCGCCCGGCTTGGACATGGCGACGAACCATTGGTCGGTCAGCATCGGCTCGATGACGACACCGGTGCGGTCGCCGCGCGGCACCTTGAGCTTGTGCTTGTCGGTCTTTTCCAGGATGCCGAGGGCTTCCAGATCGGCGACGACGGCCTTGCGGGCATCGAAGCGGTCGAGGCCGCGGTATTTTTCCGGGGCGTTGTCGTTGATCTTGGCGTCCAGCGTCAGGATCGAGATCATCGGCAGGCCATGGCGCTGGCCAACGGCGTAGTCGTTGAAGTCGTGCGCCGGCGTGACCTTGACGCAGCCGGTGCCGAATTCGAGATCGACATAGCTGTCGGCGATGATCGGGATTTCGCGCTCGGTGAGCGGCAGCTTCACCATCTTGCCGATCATGTGCTTGTAGCGCTCGTCTTCCGGGTGGACCATCACGGCGGTGTCGCCGAGCATGGTTTCCGGACGCGTCGTGGCGACCACCAGGCTACCCGAGCCGTCGGCCAGCGGATAGCGGATGTGCCACATGAAGCCTTCTTCTTCCTCCTGCACCACTTCGAGGTCGGACACGGCGGTGTGCAGCTTCGGGTCCCAGTTCACCAGGCGCTTGCCACGGTAGATCAGGCCTTCGTTGTAGAGGCGGACGAAGGTCTCGGTAACGACCTTGTTGAGGCCGGCATCCATCGTGAAGCGCTCGCGCTTCCAGTCCGGGCTGGTGCCCATGCGGCGCATCTGGCGGGTGATCGTTCCACCCGAGTATTCCTTCCATTCCCAGACCTTTTCCAGGAATTTCTCGCGGCCGAGGTCGTGACGGCTGACGCCTTGGGCGTCCAATTGGCGCTCGACGACGATCTGCGTGGCGATGCCGGCATGGTCGGTGCCCGGTTGCCACAGGGTGTTGTGGCCCTTCATCCGGTAGTAGCGGGTCAGGGCATCCATGATCGTCTGGTTGAAGCCGTGGCCCATGTGCAGGGTGCCGGTGACGTTCGGCGGCGGCAGCAGGATGCAGAAATTGTCGGCCTTGCCGGCATCGACGCCGGCGGCAAAGTAATTCTTGGCTTCCCACTCGGGGTACCAGCGGCGTTCGATATCCGCGGGCTCAAAGGCTTTGGCGAGTTCCATCTGTTTGGAGGAAAAGGGGAAAACCTTGAATTATACCGGACTGGGCCGGTGCACCGCAGCAGTGCGCTGATCAGCGGGTTTCGCCGGTGCCGGCCTGCTCAGCCAGGATTTCCTCGACGGTGGCGGCGATCAACCCCGGAAGTTCGGCCGCCAGGCGGCGTTCGATGCGTTGTGCGACCTCGCGAATCAGCGCCTGGCGCAGACTGAACTCGGCTTCGGGTGAATTCGCTGCGGGAGCGGGCACCGGTTCCGACGGCTCGGCCAGCGGAGCGGGGGCGAATGCCGCGGGTTCTTCGGATGGATAGGTTTCCATCTCGGCGGCAGCCTCGGATGCCGGCTCGTCAAAGCTGATTTCGAGCATCGGCAGCGGTTCGTCAAGCGCGGAATGTGCCGCCTCGAAGTGCGGCAGGTCGACATTGAACAGAACCGGGATGTCCTCATCGTCCACTGCATCGGTCAGGACCGGAACGTCGTCAGCTTCGCTGCCATTCTGGCGACGGCGCTGCATCAGGGCGTCGGCACGGGCGATGATCGGGTTGGGCACGGCGTATCCTTAACGGTTACTCAAGTCGAAATACTGAACCTCATAGCCTTGCTCGCGGTAGGACTTGACACGATCGCGAGCAGCGAGGCGGTCGTCCTCGTCCTGGCCAACCACTTCGACCAGACTCTGGAAGCGGGAAAAGCCTGGCGGAATGTCACGGCCGAGGTTCATCAGGCGTTCGTTTTGCGTCGGCTGCGCAGGCATTTCGCCCGCGATCAGGATGGGCGTCTCGGAGGCCAAGGGTGAATCGGCACGGCAGTGCGGAATGAAGCTCAGTTGCGCGTTAGTCCACAGCAGGCGGTCGATGCCGTCGGCGATGGCGCTGTCCGGCGCATAGACCAGCATCGACTTCTTCTTGGCGTAGGTGCCGGAGATCAGCGCGCAGGCGGCGGCCAGCTTGTCGGAGGCGCCGTGGTAGAAGAAAACCTGGGTCAATCGATTTTCCCCGCGCGGCGCAACAGGTAGTTGGCCAGCAAGGGCACCGGGCGGCCGGTGGCGCCTTTGTCG
>JAYRUZ010000145.1:0-5119 GCA_041918795.1 Azonexus sp.
GGCTACCCGAAGACCGCCCCCTACGGCGCCAAGAAAGCGGACGACAAGAAGTGAAAATTGCCAGCTGGAACGTCAATTCGCTGAAAGTCCGCCTGCCGCACCTGCTTGACTGGCTGGCCGAAGCCAAACCGGATGCCTTGTGCCTGCAGGAACTGAAGCTCGAAGACCACAACTTTCCGCGCGCCGAAATCGAAGCGGCCGGCTATCAGGTGGCCTTTTCCGGGCAGAAGACCTACAACGGCGTCGCCCTGCTCGCCCGTGTACCGATCGAGGATGTCGTCTGCGGCAACCCGCATTTTCCCGACGAACAGAAGCGCCTGATTGCCGGCACGGTGAACGGTACTCGCATCGTCTGCGCCTACATGCCGAACGGCCAGGCCGTGGGTAGCGACAAATACGACTACAAGCTGCGCTGGCTCGATGCGCTGGCCGTCTGGCTGGACGAGGAACTGGCCAAATATCCCAAGCTCGCCCTGTGCGGCGACTACAACATCGCACCGGACGACCGCGATGTGCACGACCCGCAGGCCTGGACCGGGCAGATCCTGTGCTCGGAGCCTGAGCGCTCGGCCTTCCAGCGCTTCGTCGGCCTCGGCCTGAGCGACAGCTTCCGCCTGTTCGAGCAGCCGGAAAAAACCTTTTCGTGGTGGGACTACCGCAACCTCGGCTTCCCCAAGAATCTCGGCATGCGCATCGACCATATCCTGCTCTCCAGGCCCTTGGCCGAGCGCTGCACGGCAGCCGGCATCGACCGCGCACCGCGCAAACGCGAGCGCCCCTCCGATCACGCCCCGGTGTGGGCCACGTTGAGCAGCGAATGATGACTGCTGCGGTGCACGGCGAAAAAATCGAAAAAATGTATCCCGCTCTGGCCGGCCTCGCGGCCGAAGGTCTGGCCCGGTTGCTGACACCGTTGCAGCCCATCCACTTGCCGGCCGGCACCCAGGTCTTCGCCGAGCATCAGCCCTGCCAGGGCTTTCCGCTGTTACTCGACGGCAGTATCAAGGTGGTCAAGCAGGCGCCGAACGGCCGCGAGTTGATGCTCTATCGTGTCGTTCCGGGCGGCTCATGCATCATCACTTCCAGCTGCCTGCTCGGGCGCACCGACTACAACGCCCGCGGCATCGCCGAAACGCCGCTCACCCTGCTCATCGTGCCGGCGCCGGCCTTCGCCGCACTGCTCGCTGAGCATCCACCCTTCCGCGATTTCGTCTTCCACCTGTTCGCCGAGCGCATCTCGGAACTGATGCAACTGGTCGAGGAAGTCGCCTTCGCGCGTCTCGATCAGCGGCTGGCCAAGCTGCTGCTGGCGCGCAATGAAACGACCATCAACGCCACCCACCAGCAACTGGCCGATGAACTGGGCAGCGTGCGCGAGATCGTCAGCCGCCTGCTCAAGGGCTTCGCGGCGCAAGGGCTAGTCACACTCGGCCGCGAACAGATCACGCTGACCGACAGCGACGGCCTGCAAAAACTGGCGACTGTGTGACCCAGGTTACATACCCGGACGCTTCCCGGCGTTAAATTTCGTACCGTCTACAAACCGAATGGAGAACACAGCATGAAACCAAACGTTGGTGGCATCGACAAAATCCTGCGTATCGTGGCCGGCATCGCCCTGGTTGCCTGGGCAGTCATGGGCGGCCCGATCTGGGCCTGGATCGGCATTGTTCCCCTGGCCACCGGTCTGATGGGTTGGTGCCCGATGTATCCGCTGCTCGGCATGAGCACCTGCCCGATGAAGAAGGACTGAAGCTTCAGCCTTCCCCAAGAGAACCCGCCGCCGGCGGGTTTTTTATTTCAGGTAGTTGGCGATGCGGACATAGTCGTCGACCGGGATATCCTCGGCACGGCGGGTCGGATCAATGTTCAGCGCAACGAAATCGGCATCGCTCAGGATGCCCTTCAGCGTGTTGCGCAACATTTTGCGCCGCTGCGAGAAGGCCGCCTGCACCACCTGCGCCAGTTTCTCCTGGCTCTTGGCGTGCAATTCACTGAGCGGTTTGGGAATCAGCCTGACGACTGCCGACTGCACCTTGGGCGGCGGATCGAAGCTCTCGGGCGGCACGTCGATCAGCCACTCGATGTAGAAGCGGTATTGCAGCATCACCGAGATGCGGCTGAATTCGGAATCGCCCGGCACGGCAACCATGCGCTCGACCACTTCCTTCTGCAGCATGAAGTGCATGTCGTGGACGATCTCGGCGTAGGCAGCCAGATGGAAGAGCAGCGGCGTCGAGATGTTGTACGGCAGGTTGCCGACCAGGCGCAGCTTGCTGCCGACCGAGGCGAAGTCGAAAGCGAGTGCGTCGCCTTCGTGGATGGTCATGCGCTCCCGCGGGTGCTGTTTTTTCAGGCGGGCAATCAGGTCGCGGTCGATTTCGACGACATGCAGATGCGGCAGGCGCTGCATCAGCGGCTCGGTAATCGCACCAAGGCCGGGGCCGATTTCGACGACGACATCGTCCGGCTTGGGATCGATGGCGGAAATGATGCCGGCGATGATGCCGGAATCGACCAGGAAATTCTGGCCGAAGCGTTTGCGGGCGACGTGACCCTTCATTGTGACTTCCTTGCTGCCATGCGCGCGGCTTCGGCGACGGCTTCGAACAGACTGCCCGGATCGGCCTGACCGCTGCCGGCCAATTCCAGCGCCGTGCCGTGATCGACCGAGGTGCGGATGATGGGCAGGCCGAGCGTGACATTGATGCCATGCCCGAAGGTGGCGTATTTGAGCGCGGTCAGGCCCTGGTCGTGATACATGGCGAGGACGGCGTCACCCCTGGCCAGGACCGGCGGGGTGAACATGGTGTCGGCCGGATGCGGCCCGGAAAGCTGCATGCCTTCGCCGCGCAGCTTTTCCAGCACCGGCGTGATGACCTCGATTTCTTCCATGCCGAGATAGCCGCCCTCGCCCGCATGCGGATTGAGACCGGCAACCAGGATGCGCGGCTCGGCGATGCCGTATTTGCCGCGCAGGTCGGCATGCAGGATGCGCAGCGTCTGCTCCAGGATGGCCGGCGTGATGGCAGCCGGCACCTCCTTCAAGGGCAGATGCGTGGTGGTCAGCGCCACGCGTAGCGGACCGCGCGGGGTATCGCCGGCCAGCATCATGACCACCAGCGACGTGTCGGTTTTCTCGGCCAGGTATTCGGTGTGGCCGGTGAAATGGACGCCGGCCTCGTTGATCACGCCTTTGTGCACCGGCGCGGTCGCCATGGCAGCGAACTCACCGCTGACGCAGCCAGCCAGCGCCCGGTCGAGCAGCGCGAGGACGTAGCTGCCATTGCGCGCATCCAGCTGCCCCGCCACCGATGGCACGGCAAGCGGCATGTGGATCACGTCGAGACTGCTGCGGTGCACATCGCTTTTCGGGCAAAAATCACGCAACTCGACATCGAGGCCCAGTTGCCGGGCACGCTCGGCCAGCAAATCGCGATCACCCAGAATGACCGGCCGCGCCTCGCCCTGATAGCCAGCCAGGCGCAAGCAGAGTTCCGGGCCGATGCCGGCCGGCTCGCCGCTGGTGACTGCGATGACCGGGCGCATTACTTCTCTTCGAGGCGGTTTTCGACGTAGGTGCGATCGCGCAACTGGCGCAGCCAGTCCTGGTAGGCTTCGTCGAGCTTGCGCTCGCGCAGCGCCTGACGGGCGGCGCCGCGCTGACGCTCGACCGAGACGTCGCGCTCGCGACGCTCCATCACCTGGATCAGGTGCATGCCGAAGGGCGACTGGACGACTTCGCTGAGCTCGCCCGGCTTCAGGGCATTCATCGGCTGCTCGAACTCCGGCACGGTATCGCCCGGATTCATCCAGCCCAATTCACCGCCCTTGGCCGCCGAACCATCCTGCGAATAGAGGCGCGCCTGCTCGGCGAAATCGGCACCGTTCTGGATGCGTTCGCGGACAATCTGCAACTTGTGCCGCGCTTCCCTTTCGGAAACCACTTCGTTGACGCGAATGAGGATGTGGCGCACCAGCGTCTGCTGGATCGAAACCGTATCGCTGCTACCGCGCTTGCCGATCAACTTGACGATATGAAAACCGGCCGAGGAACGCAGCAGGGAACTGATTTCGCCATCCCTGAGGCGCGCCGCCGCCTCGGCGTACAGCCCCGGCAGGCGGCTCAAGGGACGCCAACCCAGATTCCCCCCTTGCAGGGCATCCGGCGCGTCGGAGAAAGAGGCCGTCAGCTGAGCAAAATCCTCACCCGCCCGAGCCCGACTCAATGCCTGCTCACCACGGACGCGCAGCTTCTGCAGCTGCTCCGGCGTTGCCGACTCCGGGGCACGTAACAGGATATGGGCCAGTTGATACTCCTCATTCATGCCACCAGCCTTCTGCTCGGCCAGATAGTTATCGATTTCACCGTCGGAAACGACCAGCTTGTTATCCACCTCGCGCTCGCGCAGGCGGGTCATGATCATTTCGTTGCGAATTTCCTCGCGGAACTTGGCGTAGGGCACGCCATCCTTCTCCAGCACCTGGCGGAACTGCTGTAAGGAGAGCTTATTGTTGGCGGCGATCCGGTTGATCGCCTGATCAAGCTGCAGGTCATCCACTTTCATCCCGCCGTCGCGCGCATAGTTCAACTGCGCCTTTTCCATGATCATGCGCTCGAGCATCTGGCGTTCGAGCACATCCTGCGGCGGCAGCGGCGTTCCCTGCTTCTGCAACTGCTTGAGCACAGTCGCCAGGCGCGCCTGCAATTCGTAATAGGTAATCACATCGCTACCGACGACGGCCACGATGCGGTCCGCTTCGACCGGTTCGTCACGCGGTGCGGCAGAAACCGGCAAGGCAAGAATGCAGCAAAGCAGAAAGGCGAGCTGGCAGATCAGTTTTTTCATGGCACTCATGGGGAGGACATCAAGTTGTTGCCCGGCAATTCGTTGCTCTTGCCGTAGCCTGGGATGACACGCCGCAACATACCAATGGGATTGGAACCGATGCTGGCAAAATCGTTAAGTTCAAGTTGCAGGAAGAAATTGGTGCTTGGCGTACCGGACACGGCTTCCAGACGCTGCATCACGGCCCGAACCGCCCAACAGCCGGCGTTGTATTCGAAACCGCCGATCGCCTCGAGCAACTGATTATCCTTCAAGGACCAGTTGTAGCG
>JAYRUZ010000146.1:0-5052 GCA_041918795.1 Azonexus sp.
ATGGAGCGTCTGCTCGAAGTCGGCTCCCGCCTGCCGCAGGGCATTACGCCCGTGCTCGGTCCGGTCTCGACCGGCTTGGGCGAGGTCTACCAATACACGCTGGATCGCCCCGACGACGGCGACCGGGCGCTGACCCAGGAAGAGTTGATGCAACGCCGCATTGCCCAGGACTGGGTGGTTCGACCGCTGCTGCGTTCGATTCCCGGTGTGGCCGAAATCAACTCGCAGGGCGGTTTCGCCAAGCAGTACCAGGTATTGGTCAATCCGGACAAATTGCGCCACTTCGGCTTGTCGGTGGCTGACGTCTATCAGGCGGTCGGGCGCAACAACGCCAATGCCGGTGGCGGTGTGCTGCCGCAATATGCCGAGCAGTATCTGATCCGCGGGATCGGCCTGGTGCGCGATATCGAGGATCTGCAGGCCATCGTGCTCAAGGAGAAGGACGGCGTTCCGGTCTATGTGCGCGACGTCGCCGAGGTGAAGATCGGCCATGAAGTGCGTCAGGGGGCGGTCATCAAGAACGGCACGACGGAAGCGGTCGGTGGCGTGGTCATGATGATTGCCGGCGGCAATGCCAAGCAGGTGGTCAGCCGGATCAAGGCGAGAGTCGATGAAATCAACGCCAAGGGCATGTTGCCGGATGGCCTGAAGATCGTGCCCTACTACGACCGCTCGGAATTGGTCGACGCTGCGCTGTGGACGGTGACCAAGGTCTTGCTCGAAGGTGTCGTGCTGGTGGTCGTCGTGCTCTTCCTGTTCCTCGGGGATGTGCGCTCGTCCGTGATTGTCGTGGCTACGCTGGTGCTGACTCCGCTATTGACCTTCATGGCGATGAACAAGTTGGGAATCTCGGCCAACCTGATGTCGCTGGGCGGCCTGGCCATCGCTATCGGCCTGATGGTGGACGGTTCGGTCGTCGTGGTCGAAAACGCCTTTGCCCAGTTGGGGCGGGCGGCACAGAGTGGCGAGAGCACGACACGGATCATCCTGCGTGCCGTGGTCGAGGTGGCGACACCGGTCATTTTCGGGGTCGGTATCATCATTCTGGTCTTCCTGCCGCTGATGACGCTACAGGGGATGGAAGGCAAGATGTTCGCGCCGCTGGCGTACACGATTGCCATCGCGCTGGCGATTTCTCTGGTGCTGTCGCTGTCCTTGACGCCGGTCATGTCGACCTACCTGCTCAAGCCGCCGGCACACGATGGCGACCACGATACCAAGCTGATCGCCGTCATGAAGTCGCGTTACCTGAAGTTGCTGCATCTGGCGCTGGGCAGTGAGAAAAAGACCGTGGCTGTGGCCGTCGCTACCTTCGTGCTGGCCATCGGCATGCTGCCTTTTCTCGGTACGGCCTTCATTCCCGAGATGAAGGAAGGTTCGGTGGTGCCGGGCGTCAATCGGGTGCCGAATATCTCGCTCGATGAGTCGATCAAGATGGAGATGGAGGCGATGCGTCTGGTGATGCAGGTGCCCGGTGTCAAGTCGGCGGTCTCCGGGGTCGGTCGTGGTGAATCGCCAGCCGACCCGCAAGGGCCGAACGAATCGACCCCCATCGTCAGCCTGAAGCCGCGCGACGAATGGCCGGCCGGTTGGTCGCAGGACGATATCCAGGAGGCCATGCGGGAAAAGCTGAAGGCCTTGCCGGGCGTACAGATCGTCATGGCCCAGCCGATTTCCGATCGGGTGGATGAAATGGTCACCGGCGTTCGTTCGGATATTGCAGTCAAGGTGTTTGGCGACGATCTCGACCAGCTACGCAAGGTGGCTGGCCAGATCGGCAAGGTTGCCCAGTCCTTGCGCGGTGCACAGGATTTGCGCATCGAGCGGATCAGCGGCCAGCAATACCTGACCATCGAGATCGACCGCCAGGCGATCGCGCGTCTCGGCTTGAATGTTTCCGAGGTCAACGATCTGGTGGAAACCGCGGTCGGCGGCAAGGAGGCCAGTGAGATTTTCGAGGGCGAGCGCCGCTTCCCGGCGGTGGTGCGTCTGCCGGAACGCTTCCGCGACAATGTCGAGGCGATTTCCAACATCCTGCTGACCTCGCATAGCGGTGCGCAGGCTCGCCTGGCCGATGTGGCGAAGATTCGCGTCATGGACGGCCCGGCCCAGATCTCGCGCGAATTGGGCAAGCGTCGCATCGTGGTCGGCGTCAACGTCAAGGATCGCGATCTCGGTGGCTTTGTTGCCGAGTTGCAGCAAAAAGTGGACAAGCAGGTGAAGCTGCCGGAGGGCTACTACCTGGAGTGGGGCGGCCAGTTCCAGAACATGGAGCGTGCCCTGGGGCACCTGAAGATCATCATTCCGATCACCGTGGCGGCAATCTTCTTCCTGCTCTTCCTGTTGTTCAATTCGCTGCGCTATGCCACGCTGATCATTACCGTGCTGCCTTTCGCTTCGATTGGCGGTATTGTCGGCCTGTTCCTGACCGGGGAGTATCTGTCGGTGCCGGCTTCGGTTGGGTTCATTGCGTTGTGGGGTATCGCGGTACTCAATGGGGTGGTGCTGGTGTCCTATATCCGCGGCTTGCGTGAGCAGGGACGTAGCGTACGGGAGGCCATCATCGAAGGTGCGACCTTGCGCTTCCGGCCGGTGATGATGACGGCGACGGTGGCCATGCTTGGCCTGATCCCCTTCCTGTTCTCGACGGGGCCGGGTTCCGAGGTGCAGCGCCCGCTGGCCATTGTGGTGATCGGTGGTTTGATCACTTCCACCCTGCTGACCCTGGTCGTGGTACCGACCATTTATCGCTGGTTCGACGAAGAGGAGGTCGAGGCATGAAGGAAATCAAGGCGGTCATTCGACCCAACAAACTGGCGACATTGCGCGAGGCCCTGGTCGCCTTGCCCGGCTTTCCCGGTATGACGGTGACCAAGGTCGAAGGGTGCAGTGCGCCCTCGCGCCATGTCCCGGCCAAGGTGCGGATCAAGGACGAACTTACCGATTACACGCCCAAGGTGCGCATCGAGATTGTTGCGCCGGACGAGGTGGCGGAACTGATATTTCAGCGCATCACCGATATAGCGCAGACCGGCCATTACGGCGATGGCCTGGTCTGGATCACCAATGTCGAGCGTGCAGCCTTCATCTTCAAGACCATGCCCGGGCCGAACTGATTCCGGGCTTGGTCCTGTGGCGTAATTCACGCCCGAAATCCGCCGGTTTCTCTAAAATGCCTCATCTTGATCGAGGCCGTATCAGGGCGGCGGGTTTCGGAATGCCATGGAAAATATGCTTCCTCCGGATGAAGGCCCCTTCCTCGTCTCCTCGCTGGAGTTGTTGCAAGGGGTAGCCAGCCTGTCGCGTGGGGCTTACCTCAGCGAATCGTCGCTCGAACTGGCGCTGAGTGTGCTGAGCGAATCGGCGGGCCGCATGAGCGGTGTCGAGCGTTCGAGTATCTGGGCGCTGACCGACAATCATCGCGAATTGCGCTGCATCGAGCTGTTCGAACTGGCCTCCGGGCGGCACAGTAGCGGTGGCTCGGTGTCGGCCGAGCGTTATCCGGCGTATTTCGAGGCACTCGAAGATGGCGGCAGCATCGTTGCCGACGATCCCTACAGCCATCCGGCAACGGCAGAATTTGGCGGTGACTACCTGCCGCGTCATGGCATCAGTGCGATGCTGGATACTCCGATTTACATTCGTGGCCAGTTGCAGGGCGTCTTTTGTCTGGAGCAGGTTGGCCGGCGCCAGCCCTGGTCACCCATCCACGGTTTGTTTGCCCGCGTCGTGGCCAATCTGGTTACGTTGGCCCTGGTCGAGTTCGAAGCAGGCGAAGCTCGGCGTGATGCGCAGGTGGCCAACGAGCGGCTGACGGCTGTCTTTGCGGCTTCCCGCGATGCTTTGCTGCTGGCGGATGCGGGCAGTGGCTTGATTCTCGACCTCAATGCGCAGGCGGAAATCCTTTTCGGCAACAGCCGGCGCAATCTGCTCGGTCGTCATCAGGGGCGCCTGCACCCGCCGGCGCAGCAGGAGGCCATGGGCTACGAGTTCCGCCAGATGCTGGCCGGCCAGCTGGGGCGTCCGTGGATTACCGAGATCCAGCGTCCGGACGGCACCATCCTGGCCGTTGAAATGTCAGCGGAGACCGTTCATGCCGGGGGCGGACGGCAATACGTGCTGGCTTGCTACCGGCCTCTTCAGTAGTCGAGGATGGCGGCGATCAAGGTGGCCAGTTCTTCGATCTGATCGGCCAGTGCGTCTTGCATTTCGGGCTGGTCCAGCGCATCGAATTGTGTCGTCAGTTGGGCGATGAATGCCTTGGTGGCCCGGATCACACCCCATAGCTCCAGTTGCTCGGCTTGTTGCAGCAGGCGCTCGCTTTCGCTCTTGAGGGCATAGGCATCGGGGGGTAGGGCGGCGAGGGCATCACGCATCTGTTCGAGATGCTCGTTCGCTTCGCTGACGAACAGGCGGTCGAGCGTTGGGGAGCGGACCGCTGCTGCCGGGTCGAGACGGGCAGCCTGACTGAGTCGGGTCGCGAAATGGCGTGCACGCTCGGCGAAGGTAGGGTGTTCCAGCCCTTCTGTTTCGACCAGGCTTTCGATGGCGGCGCTGAGTGCGGCGACGAGGTGGGGCGTTTCGGCACTTTCCAGACGGTCGGCGGCCTCAGCCAGGGCCTCGCCAAAGGCCAGGCAATCGGCATCGCCGGTTTCCAGGGCGATGCCGTACAGGCTGAACAATGCCGGGCGGAGATCCTCGCCCTGTTCGCCATGCCGCTCCGACCAGGTGGAGGCCAGGCGTTTGCAGGCTTCGATCCAACGAGTATTCAGCTGGCTGTCGAAGCGCGGAGCGCGCGTCCTGGCCAGCAGCGGGAGGACTGCGGCGGTGGCATCCAGGGTCGGGGCGAGCGCGGCGCGCGTCGCCTCGAGTTCGTCGTCCGGGATGTCCGCCATTGCCGTCAGTGCTATCAGCCGGCCAGCTTTGCGAAGGCGTCGACGACTTCCTTTGGCGCCTGGACCAGCTCGATCAATACGCCTTCGCCGCCGATCGGGAATTCCTCGTTGCCTTTCGGGTGCAGGAAGCAGATGTCGAAACCGGCGGCGCCCTTGC
>JAYRUZ010000147.1:0-5033 GCA_041918795.1 Azonexus sp.
CAGCGCCTGTCGCTGGCGGTGGCCGTGGTCCATGAGCCCAAGCTGCTGATCCTCGACGAGCCGACTTCCGGCGTCGACCCGGTGGCGCGCGACGAATTCTGGGAACTGCTGGTCGAGTTGTCGCGCCAGAAGGGCGTCACGATTTTCATCTCGACCCATTTCATGAACGAGGCCGAGCGCTGCGACCGCATCTCGCTGATGCACGCCGGCAAGGTGCTGGCCAGCGACACGCCGGCGGCTCTGCGCCAGGCCCGCGGCGAACAGACGCTGGAAGCCGCTTTCATCGGCTATCTGGAGGAGGCTTCCGGCCTGCCGGAGGCGGCTGCTGCGGTGCACGAGGCAAAAACGGCAAAAACCGAGGCGCCGGCCGCCGGCGAACGGCCGGGCAATGCCAGCGCCTTCAGCCTGCGCCGCCTGTTCGGCTATGCCTACCGCGAAGCGCTGGAGTTGCGCCGCGACATGATCCGCCTCGGCTTCGCGCTGCTCGGCTCGGTCATCATGATGTTCGTGCTCGGCTACGGCATGTCCTTCGATGTCGAGAACCTGCGCTTCGCCGTGCTCGACCGCGACCAGAGTCCGGAAAGCCGCGATTACATCTCCAATGTGGCCGGCTCGCGCTACTTCATTCAGCAGCCAGCATTGCTCGACGAGGCCGACCTCGACCGGCGCATGAAGAGCGGCGAGGTATCGCTGGCCATCGAGATTCCGGTCGATTACGGGCGCGACCTGCGGCGCGGCCGGGCGCCGGAAATCGGCGTGCTGGTCGACGGCGCCATGCCTTATCGCGGCGAAACGATGCGTGGCTACATCGAAGGCATGCATCGCGAGTACGTGCAACGCCTGCTGCGGGAACAGGCTGGGCAGGCGGCCACCCAGCCCTTCAACATCGAGTCGCGCTACCGCTACAACCAGGATTTCAAGAGCGTCTACGCCATGGTGCCGGCGGTCATTCCATTGCTCATGCTGCTCATCCCGGCCATCCTGATGGCCTTGGGCGTCGTGCGCGAGAAGGAGCTGGGCTCGATCACCAATCTCTACGTGACGCCGGTGACGCGGCTCGAATTCCTGATCGGCAAGCAGTTGCCCTATATCGCGGTGTGCATGGCCAGTTACTTCCTGATGATGCTGGAGGCCGTGCTGGTCTTCGGTGTGCCGGTGAAAGGCAGTTTCCTGGCCATGACGCTCGGTGCCTTGCTCTATGTGACGGCAACGACCGGCCTGGGCCTGCTGATGTCGACCTTCACCAAGACGCAGATCGCCGCGCTGTTCGGCACCGCCATCGTGACCATGCTGCCCACCGTGCAGTTTTCCGGCCTGACTACGCCGGTCGAGTCGCTGCAGGGCGGAAGTTACTGGGTCGGCCAGTTCTATCCGGCGACCTATTTCATCCTGATCTGCCGCGGCGCCTTCACCAAGGGCCTGGGCTTTGTCGAACTGTGGCCGTCCTTGCTGGCGCTGGCCGCCTTCATCCCGGTGCTGACGCTGGCCAGCGTCAGTCTGCTCAAGAAGCAGGAGAAATAAGGTGGAACGCTTCTCCTGGACCAACATCTTCCGCCTCGGCCTCAAGGAACTGCGTAGCCTGGCCGCCGACAAGGTGCTGCTCGGCCTGATCGTCTGGGCCTTCTCGGGCGCCATCTACGAGGCGGCAACCGGCGTTTCGCAGGAGCTGCACAATGCGCCGGTGGCCATCGTCGATGAGGATGTCTCACCGCTCTCTGTACGTCTGGCCGGAGCGCTTTATCCGCCGTATTTCAAGGCGCCCGAGCTGATCCGGCTGGATCAGGTCGATGCGGCGATGAACAGCAACAAATACGCCTTCGTGCTGGTCATTCCCGGCAATTTCCAGCGTGACGTGGCGGCCGGGCGGCAGCCGGAGCTGCAGCTGAATATCGATGCCACGCTGATTAGCCAGGCCTTCATCGGCGCCAACTACATCACGCAGATCGTCAGCGGCGAAGTCGGCGAATACCTGACCGGGCGGCGCGATTCGGCGACATCGCCGATCCGCGTCACGACGCGGGCGCGCTTCAACCCCAACCTGACCGGTCTGTGGTTCGGCGGAGTCATGGAAGCGATCAACAACGTCACCATGCTGACCATCATCCTGGTCGGCGCCGCTTTCATCCGCGAGCGCGAGCACGGC
This sequence comes from Azonexus sp., assembly GCA_041918795.1. Classification (GTDB taxonomy): domain Bacteria; phylum Pseudomonadota; class Gammaproteobacteria; order Burkholderiales; family Rhodocyclaceae; genus Azonexus. The sequence goes on from JAYRUZ010000147.1 coordinate 2,144, forward strand.
ACCATCGAGCACCTGCTGGTCATGCCGCTGACGCCTTTCGAGATCATGATGGCCAAGATCTGGGCCAATGGCCTGGCCGTGCTGCTCGGCGTCGCCTTCGCCTTGCTGGTCATGGTTCAGCGCGTGCTGCAGGTGCCGGTGGCCGGCTCGGTACCGCTATTCCTTGCCGCGGCTGCCTGTTATCTGTTCTCGGCCGCCTCGATCGGCATCTTCCTCGGCACCATCGCCCGTTCGATGCCGCAGCTCGGCCTGCTCATCATCATCACCATCGTGCCGCTGCAACTGCTGTCGGGCGGCGTGACGCCGCAGGAGAGTATGCCGGAGGTCATTCGCCACATCATGGCGGCGACGCCGACCACCTATTTTGTCCGCCTGGCACAGGGCATTCTCTATCGCGGTGCCAGTCTGCTCGAAGTCTGGCGTGACCTGTTGCTGATGACCGGGGTCGGCACGGCCTTTTTCCTGATCGCCCTGGTCCGTTTCCGCAAGGCCGTGACCCAGACGCAAATCTGAGCCATATCGTCGTTTGTTGATATGCATCATGGGCGGCGGCGACCGCCTTCGGCAATATTTCTCCGACTTGTTCTTTCCTCGTGAAGCGTTTCAAGTCGACATGTTTTTCCTCAGATATATCTTCACGGCGACTGCGGTCGCCGCCTTTTTTGGCACTGCACAGGCCGCCGAACCGGCTGCCCGGCAGTATTCCGCCATCCAGTCCGCCGGACAGCAAAAAGCCGTCGGCCGCAGTGTCGAGGTCGATGTCGACCTGGGCGACGGTTCGGGGCTTGCCGAAGAGCAACAGGCGGGGCGCATCAACGTGCTCTACCGCATGGCCTTCAACCAGATCGCCGAGGGCTGGAGCTGGCGTCCATTGGCCGATCCTGCGGTGGACGACTATTACCAGTACAAATTCCTGCCCCTGCAATCGGTCTGGGAAGAGCGCGGCGAATACCGCAACGAGGACAAGATCGGCGAGCCGCAGGAAACCAAGGTGAGTTGGCGCTACGACTATTTCCTCGCCTTCGCCAACCTGTACGATTTCTATCCGCGGGTGGCCGACGATGACGCCGGTTTCTCAGCCGATCTGCCAGCGACGCTGGCCGGGCATGTCGGTCTGCATGCCAAGGCCCGCCTGATCGAACCGGTACTCAGCGAAAGCACGACTTTCTGGAAGGCGATTCACGCCCGCCCGGTCGATTTCACGCTGAAGAAGCGTTACCTGGTCGGACAGCTGGAAGAGGTCAGTTTCGTCAACCTGAGTAACGGTCAGGTGCTGTGCACCATTCATGCCGGCGAGCATCACTGCTCAGCTCGCTGAAACTTCGGTCTCCAGCACTCGCGCCAGCGCCTCGCGGACTTCACGGTCGTTGATCGGCTTGGCGACGTAATCGTTCATGCCGGCGGCCAGGCACAACTCACGGTCGCCCTGCATGGCATTGGCGGTAATGGCGATCACCGGAACCTGCGGGTTGCGCGCGCTGCTCGAGCGGCGCAGTTGGCGCGTTGCCTCGAAGCCGTCCATGACCGGCATCTGCACATCCATCAACACGACGTCGTAATCGGCTTGGGCCAGCTTCTCCAGCGCCTGTTGCCCGTTCTCGGCCAGGTCGATGCGATGCCCCTGACGGGCGAGCAGGCTGGCAGCGACCTTCTGGTTGATCGGGTTGTCCTCGACCAGCAGGATGCGTGCGCTCGGGCCTTGCGCGGCATCGCTCAGGGCATGGCGAGTAATGAGCGAGGCCGGTGCATCGGAGCCCTCTTGCCGCTCGGCACTCAGCCGTTGCAGGCACTGGCGAATGACGCCCTCCTGGAGCGGCTTGGTCAGGTAGGCATCGAAACCGGCCATCTGGAAACGCTCGGCATCGCCCCGCATGGCGGCCGAGGTCAGCATCACGCAGCGGGTGCTGGCGATGCCCGGGTCGTCATGGACCAGATGGCCGAGTGTTTCGCCGTCCATCTTCGGCATGTTCATGTCGACCAGGGCGATCTCGAAGGGATCGCCACCGGCTGCCGCTTCACGCAGGCGTTTCAGGGCGTCCAGGCCATTTGCCACCTGTTCGACCCGGCAACCCCAACTGGCGAGCAGGGCGAGCAACAGGCGGCGATTGGTCTCGTGGTCGTCGACGATCAGCACATGGCAACCATCGAGACTGCCATTGTCGTCACCGAGGTGCTGGCTGACACCCGCTTCGGCACGGGCGAGCGGAATCGTGAACCAGAAGTTCGAGCCCTGGCCGGACAGGCTGTCGACGCCGATCTGGCCACCCATCATGTCGACCAGGCGCTTGGAGATGGAAAGACCCAGTCCGGTGCCGCCAAAGCGGCGGGTAATCGAACTGTCGACCTGGGAGAAAGGATTGAACAGCAACTCGATCTGCTCGGGGCTGACACCAATCCCGGTATCGCTCACGGCAAAGCGCAGGGTGGCCGACGTCGCATCTTCGCCGACGACCGTGACTTCGACATCCACTTCGCCTTCGGCGGTGAATTTGATCGCATTGCCAACCAGGTTGATCAGAATCTGCCGGATGCGTCCGGGGTCGCCGCGCAGGTTTTCGGGAACGGCCGGGGCCACGCGATAGTTGAAGGCAAGTTGTTTTTCCTGTGCCTTGACGGCGAGCAGCGTGCAGGTCTGGCTGAACATCGAGAGCACGTTGAAGTCGATGGTTTCGATGTCGAGTTTGCCGGCCTCGATCTTCGAAAAGTCGAGGATGTCGTTGATTACCGAGAGCAGGGCGTTGGCGCTGCCGCGGACGATCTCGGCGTATTCGCGCTGTTCCGCATCGAGTGGCGTGGTCAGCAACAGTTCGCTCATGCCGAGGACGCCATTCATCGGCGTGCGGATCTCGTGGCTCATGTTGGCCAGGAATTCGCTCTTCGCCCGGTTGGC
>JAYRUZ010000148.1:0-5027 GCA_041918795.1 Azonexus sp.
AATTCCCGTCGTTCCCGCGCAGGCGGGAACCCAGAGTTTCGACTGCGCGGATTCCCGCCTGTGCGGCAATGACGTCATCGGAATGAAGCGCCTCGTGCGAAAATATCGCCCATGCGCTCCTTAGCTTTTGTCGACCTGGAAACCACCGGCGCCACCGCCACCCATGACCGCATCACCGAAATCGGCATCGTCGAAGTCGATGAGGACGGTTCGGTGCGCGAATGGCAGCAACTGGTCAATCCGGGCATGCGGATTCCGCCCTTCATCGAACAGCTCACCGGCATCAGCAATGACATGGTGGCCGATGCCCCGCCCTTCGAAGCCATCGCCGACGAGGCCTTGCGCCGTCTGCACGGCCGCCTGTTCATCGCCCACAACGCGCGCTTCGACTACGGTTTCCTGAAAACCGAATTCAAGCGCCTGGGCGTCGATTTCAAGGCCAACGTGCTGTGCACGGTGAAGCTTTCGCGCGCCCTGTATCCGGAGCACCATCGCCACAACCTGGACAGCCTGATCGAGCGCCACGGCCTGCACGCCGAGGGCCGCCACCGGGCGCTGGCCGATGCCCAGCTCATCCACCAATTTTGGCAAAAAATCCATGTGCACCGCAGCAGCGAGGAAATCGAGGCCGCGCTGAAGAAACAGAACGCCCGCCCCAGCCTGCCCCCCAATCTCGACCCGACGGTGGTCGATGAGTTGCCGGAAACGCCGGGCGTCTATCTCTTCCATGGCGAGAACGAGCTGCCGATCTACATCGGCAAGGCCAAGAACATCCGCACCCGCGTGCTCTCGCACTTCTCGGCCGACGTGCGTTCGAGCAAGGAAATGGCGCTGGCCCAGCAGGTGCGACGCATCACCTGGATCGAGACGGCCGGCGAAATCGGCGCGCTGCTCAAGGAATCGGCCCTGGTCAAGGAACTGCTGCCGACGCACAACCGCATGCTGCGCAAGAATGACGAGGTGTGCACCTGGACGCTGGTCGATGAAGGCGAAGGCCTGCTCCGCCCGCAACTCGCCTGGGCGCGCGACCTCGAATTCGGCCTCGGCACGTCGTGCTACGGCCTGTTCAAGAACAGCAAGGAAGCCAACGAGGTGCTGCGCGGCCTGGCGGAATCGCACAACCTGTGCGACATCCTGCTTGGCCTGCAGAAAGCCGCACCGGGCAAACCCTGTTTCGGCTTCCAGATTCGCCGCTGCAAGGGCGCCTGTGTCGGCAAGGAGCCCTACGCCAAGCACACGATGCGTCTGATGACGGCGCTGACCAGCCTCAAACTCGTCTCCTGGCCCTTCCCCGGCCCGGCCATCATCCGCGAAGGCGACGAGGCCCACCTGATCGAAGGCTGGCGCTACCTCGGCACGGCCAAATCGGACGAGGAACTGGCCGAACTGCTGGACAACGGCCGCCCGCAAATCGACCGCGACACGTTCAAGATCCTGACCAAATACGTCGGCAAGATGGAGCCGCTTCCGGCACAAAATATATAATAGTCATGAAACCATGCTATAGGGCGTATTCACAGTAAGCGACGGGCTGCGCAAGGGCTTGGCGGGGGGGCAGTGCAAGGCGCCGCTCGCGCCGTGCAGTGATCTGCACAAGCGGGCGGCAACGCGGCAATGCGCCCCGCCAAGCCCTTGCCCTTCGGGTTTGCTGGCTCGGGCGGTCGTCGGCGTTGCTCGGCTTGGGAATGGAACACCATTCCCTGCCCCTCGCGCCTTGACGCCCCTCCCGTGCCAGCAAACGCAGTTCCGCCGGTTACTGTGAATACGCCCTAATTTTGGAGCAGCTTTTGAAGGAGGATTGCCATGACTCGCTGGAAGCTACGTCTCGTTGGTGTCGCCTTCGGCCTACTCGCCATTGCGGCACAGGCCGACTCTCTGCCCGCCCTGCCGCCGCTCAATATCGACCTCAGCCAGACCTCGGTTTCGGGCATTTCCTCCGGCGGTTTCATGGCCGTGCAATTCCAGGTGGCCAATTCGAGCATCGTGCGCGGTGCCGGCATCGTCGCCGCCGGCCCCTACGCCTGCGCCCGCGACGACGTGCTGCGCGCCACCACGCTGTGCTCCTGCACCGGCGAACCCTTGCTGGCCTGCCGGGTCGATGCCGACAGCGCCGAAGTGCCCAAATTGCTCGACCTCGTCCGCCAGCGCGGCGCCGCCGGCAGCATCGACGATCCGGCCAAGCTGGCGAAACAAAACGTGGTGATTCTCTCGGGTGGCAAGGACAGCCTGGTGCCGGCCGCCATCACGCAGCAACTGGCCAATTTCTATAGCGCGCTGGGCGTTCCGGCCGCGCAGGTGAAATCGGTGCCGCTGCCCAAGGCCGGCCACACCATGCCGACCCCGAGCTACGGCGCCGCCTGCGCCGTGACCGACACGCCCTACATCGGCAAATGTGCCTTCGACGGCGCCAAGACGATACTCGAAGGCATCTATGGCCCGCTCAAGGGCGCCGCCAGCAGCAAACCGAAAGGGCAGCTGATCGAATTCGACCAGACGCCGTACGTCACCCAGGCCGGCAATTTCCTGTGGAGCAGCGGCATGGACCGCAGCGGCAGGGTTTATGTGCCACCGACCTGTGCCCGTGGGGAGCCCTGCCGGCTGCACATTGCCTTGCACGGCTGCAAACAGGGCCAGAGCTTCCTGCCGCTGAAACCGCCGCCGGGCGGTGGGCTGTATTACGGCACCACCTTCGTGCGCAACGCCGGCTACCTGCGCTGGGCCGACAACAACCGACTGGTCGTGCTCTTTCCGCAGGCCGTTTCCATCCCCGGCACCAACCCGAATGGCTGCTGGGACTGGTGGGGCTACACCGACAGCCGTTACGCCGAACGCGACGGCGTACAGATCCGCGCCCTGCGCGCCATGGCCGAAGCGCTGGCTGCCGGCGCCAAGCCTTGAGCTGCGGTGCGGGCGACCTGCGATAATGGCGGCTCAACCCTAGCCTAGGATTCGCCATGCCCTTACTGCGTCGCCTGTTCGCCCTGCTCGCCGCTACCCTGCTGTTCGCCGCCCTGCCGGCGGCGGCCGACGAGGAAATCGGCTGCGTTACCACGGCCTGGAAGTTGATCGGCGCCAACCACCGCGTTTGCGTCTATGCCTTCGACGACCCGCGCATTCCGGGCGTCACCTGCCACATCAGCCAGGCCCGTACCGGCGGCGTCAAAGGCAGCTTCGGGCTAGCGCAGGATCCTTCCGAATTCTCGCTGGCCTGCCGCCAGATCGGACCGATCACGCTGCCGGCCAAACTGCCGGAAAACGAAGTGATCTTCAGCGAAGACACCTCGCTGATCTTCAAGGAAACCCGCGTCAGCCGCTTCATGGATACCAAGCGCAACGTGCTGGTCTATCTGGCGCTCAGCCGCAAGCTGATCGAGGGCGCGCCGGCCAACGCCATTTCCACCGTGCCGATCCAGCCCTGGGGCGGCAAGTGAGCGTCCATACCCGCTACCCGGACGTCACGGCCTACATCACCAAGGACGGCTCTGAGATTCGCGAACTGCTGCATCCGACGCAGCACGCCGTCAACCACCAGAGCCTGGCCGAAGCCATCGTGCCGCCGGGCGGCAAGACCCTGCTGCACCGCCACCGCCTGACCGAAGAGATTTACCACGTCACCCAAGGCCACGGCCTGATGACGCTGGGCGATAGCGAATTCGCCGTCGCGCCCGGCGACAGCATCGCCATCGCACCGGGCACGCCGCACTGCATCGCCAATACCGGCAACGCGCCGCTGCACATCCTGTGCTGCTGCGCGCCGGCCTATTCGCACGACGACACCGAGTTGCTCTGAGCCGGGCGGGCTGACCGAATCATAGTCATTCCCGCGCCGGCGGGAATCCAGAGAAAATCAACGAACTGGGTCTCCGCCTACGCGGGGATGACAAATTGCTCCGTAGCGATCCAAAGCTGCTATCGTGAAGACAGGATGGTATTTGTCACTTACCTGCCCACGCAATCATGGACCCCACCGGTTTGAGCATCGCGCGCCAGACGCCCGAAGCGGCCCTGCATAGCCTGGGCAGCCGCGGCGAAGGTTTGTCGGCCGCCGAGGCAGCGCGCCGCCTGGGCGAATACGGGCGCAATCAGGTCGAGGAAGTTGCTGCCACGCCCTTGTGGCTGATGTTCGCCCGCGAATTCGGCCATTTCTTCGCGCTGATCCTGTGGGTGGCCGCCGGCCTCGCCTTCTTCGCGGCCTATGCCGACCCCGGCCAGGGCATGTTCCAGTTGGGCCTGGCCATCGTCGGCGTCATCGTGGTCAATGGCTGCTTTTCCTTCTGGCAGGCCTACCGCACCGAGCAGGCGCTGGCGGCGCTCAAGCAATTGCTGCCGCAACAGGTCGATGTGCAGCGCGACGGCGTGCTGCAGCAAATTTCCGCCGCCGAACTGGTGCCGGGCGACATCGTGCAGCTGGCCGAAGGCACCAAGGTGCCGGCCGATTGCAGGGTGATCGAAAGCTGGGGCCTGCGCGCCAACCTGGCGACGCTGACCGGCGAATCCTACGCCAAGGCCATCGGTGCCGATGCTTCGTCCGCCAGCAGCCTGTTGCAGGCCAACAACCTGCTGTTCGCCGGCACCATGATCCTGGCCGGCGAATGCACGGCCGTGGTGTTCGCCACCGGTATGCGTACCGAATTCGGCCGCATTGCCCATCTGACGCAAACGGCCGGCGAGACCGATTCGCCGCTGCAACGCGAAATCCAGCGTGTCTCCCGTCTGGTTGCCCTGCTCGCCCTGGCGCTCGGCGTCGTCTTCTTCGCCATCGGCCAGGCCATGGGTTTTCCGTTCTGGGCCAATTTCATTTTCGCCATCGGCATCATCGTTGCCAACGTGCCGGAAGGCCTGCTGCCGACGGTCACCCTGGCCCTGGCCATGGCTGCCCAGCGCATGGCCCGACGCAATGCGCTGGTCCGCCACCTGCCGGCGGTCGAGACGCTGGGCAGCGCGACGGTGATCCTGACCGACAAGACCGGTACGCTGACGCAGAACCGCATGACCGTGCGCGAGTTGTTCGTCGCCAATCGCCACCA